>DASYZB010000111.1 GCA_035946615.1 Verrucomicrobiia bacterium | reverse complement strand
CAATCGGCATCCGCCGGTAACCCACGGTAACCGTACGGTCGCCTACGGTCACGGTAACCAAACCGCCCCCAGACACTGGCTGGCCATTGGGACTGTGAAAAAGGCTAAAACCGCGCAATACGGGCCACCGCGCGCAACCCGAAAGCCAATCTTGACGGTCAATCGGTGGTGACGCAATGCCCTTTTTAAGGTTTGCGGCCGAACGGTCCAACATTTTGAGGACGCGAGGGGAAATGGCCTGCGGGGGTACGAGGACTCTCGGCTCCAGTAGATAAGCGCCGTTGGACAATGCCGTTACGCGAAAATACTTGGTCTTGGTGCGGCGCAAGCTGATTCGCTTCTTTGCATCCGCGCCGGGTTTGCTCCGTAAACTTGCGGGAGGGCTCAAGGCCTCCTGCGCCTGACTTCATCGACTACATGGCCAAGATACCGAAGAGGCCCTCATCGGGAGGTTGTTTTTTATTGTGGGCGATTTAGAGTCGGCAGCTCCGCTTCCCGCACGTCGCGAAGGGCATGGTCCGGGGGCAGATTTTCGCCCGACCAAATCTTTTGCGAGGTCCATCGCTCAGCAGGGGCATTCCAGAATTCAGCGGTTGGCGGCAGGCCAAGGGGCAGCAAACCAGCCGAGCACAAATAAAGGCTGCCAGTAGAAATATAGCGCTCACCCAGCGCAGGTTGATGACCACAGAAACCAATTTGCAACCACCCGGTGGCATCGAATGTTCCCGCGGCTTCCATCATTTTGCGGATGACCGCTGTCAGCGCGCAACGCACCTGGGCTGGTTTGATATTCCCGGAGAGTTCGCGCAACCATGCGATGAGCGCGAGGGTCTGAAAGGCGCCGAAACGATACGCCGTCGAACGGCCAAGCGACGGAAACGTTCCGTCCGGGGCGATAAGCCGCTCCTGGATTTGCGCGAAGCGTTTCGCCCGCTGCAAAATGGTTTCGTAAGCGGCCACAAATCGCGCGTCGCGCCTCTTCAACACAGAGAGCACATCGAGCAGCATCGGTTGGATGACAAAGCTGTTATAGTAATCGAAATGGAAAAACTCGCCGTCGCCGTACACGCCATCACCGACATACCAACCGAGCATCTTGCGCGCACAGTTCTCGAGGCGCTCTTCAAGCGTCGGCTCGCCGAACTCCAGCAGCGCCGCCTCGATTGTCGCGGCGAACATCACCCAGTTATTGCTCGCCGGCGTGGCTATCGCCCGCGAGGATTTGAAGGCGGCGAGCACCTGCTCTCTGACCCGCGGCTTGAGCGCCTTCCACAAAACGCCCGGCGCGCGCAAGATGCCCTGGGCCAGAAAGGCAGTGTCAACCAGCGGTTGGCCGCCCTGAGTGAAATTCATGAAGTCAGGCGAGTGCGGATCGGTCGCTTTATCCAGGGAGACCTGTGCGAGATGAATCAACTCCCGCTGCAGCGCTCGCTCGCTTTCGGGTGGATCATCCAGGGAAAGCCAAGGCGAAATGCCGCAGAGTAACCGGCCAAAGGCCTCGAGATGGGTGCAGGCTGCGCGGTTCGAACCGGGCCGCTCTTCGATAGGCATTTTTGACCTCAACTGGCCCTGAGCCAAATTTGCCAGCACAGGCCGCGCAAGCTTTTCCGCAATGGAGACCCAATAGCGCCGTTCATCAGCGCCCGTCGGGTCCTGCGGTTTGCTCTCCGCTGCCCTGAGCGGCAACACCCGGGCGCCCAGAACACCCGCCAGGGCGGCGGACTTGAAGAATTCGCGGCGTGTTTTCATCACAACTGAACCGATGGGGCCAGCCCGTAAACCATCGTATGCTTCCAATAGGTTGTCGGGAGGCTTTTGCATTCACAATATGAAAATGGCTTGTGGTGGCGTTTTCCTGTGGAATCCCGGCGAAATCGAGCAATTCCAAATCCTGCTTTGACTTCTGCCGCGCAGCGATGTTGACTGCCTTCGCTCTGATAGTTCGATCTTGGAATTATGAAAACACTGCTGCCAATTGTGCTGCTCACCACATCGACGGTCCTTTATGCCGCTGAAAAACTTAGCGAAATCACCTTCCTAAGCCCCGCAACCGCCGGGCCGGACTACGCCGGCCAGGGGGAATACAAAAACGACTGGGGCGGGTCGCAGGTGATCGCGCTCGGCAACGGCAACTTCCGGATGGTGACCTATCCCGGCGGGCTGCCCGGCGAAGGTTGGGACCAAAGCGCCAGGAGCGAAAGCGCCGGCAAACGGGAGGGCGCGCAGGTGGTGTTCACCGGAGAGAACGGGTACCGCGCCGAATTGGCCAACGGCAAGATAACTATTACCACTCCCAGTGGCGGCCCCTACACGATGGAAAAGGTCGAGCGCAAAAGCCCGACGCTCGGCGCGAAGCCGCCCGCCGATGCCCTCGTCTTGTTCGACGGCGCCAGCCCCGCGGCCTGGAACGGCGGGCATATGACTGACCAGCATTGCCTGGCCTCCGGTTGCAAGAGCAAACAGGAATTCACCAACTTCACCGCGCATGTGGAGTTTTATTTGCCGTTCAAGCCGTTTGCCCGCGGCCAGGAGCGCGCCAACAGCGGCGTTTATCTCCAGGACCGTTACGAGATTCAGGTGCTCGATTCCTTCGGGCTCAAGGGCCTGGACAACGAATGCGGCGCCATCTACTCGCAAACTGCGCCCGCCGTAAACATGTGTTATCCGCCGCTCACCTGGCAGACCTACGACGTGGATTTCACCGCTGCGCAGTTCGATGACGCTGGCAAGAAGACCAAGGACGCGATCGTCACGCTGCGCCACAATGGCGTGCTGGTTCTCGACCAGGTTAAGCTGAAAGGACCCACCCCCGGCGGCAAGGCAGAAAGCCCGCAGGGCGGCCCGCTGCAGCTCCAGGGCCACGGCAACCCGGTTTGCTACCGCAACATCTGGGTCGTGCCGAAGTAAAGCAAGGCGCGCGGCGGCTTATGATGTTCAAGCAGCCGAAACAGCGGGGCCGTGCCTGCTGGCTTGTGACCCTAATCGTTCTCGGGTGCGTCTCGCCAGGCCACGGCTATAGTTCAACCAACAATTCGGCTCCTGCCCTGCTCCCTTCCGGCTTTCTGAGTGCCCTGAATTGCGCACATTGGTCTCACGATCCACGGCGCGCCGGATTGCCTTGAAGGGTGGGCGTCTCGCTATCCCCCACGGGGCGCATGTCTCAGTTTTAGCTTAACATGGCCAGTCCATACGATGCGGTGGTGGTAGGCTCGGGGCCAAACGGGTTGGCAGCGGCCATCCGTCTGGCTCAGCAAGGCCTGCGCGTTCTTGTCCTGGAAGCCAACGCCACCATCGGCGGCGGGAGCAGGTCCGCCGAATTGACACTCCCCGGTTTCGTTCATGATGTTTGTTCGGCTATCCATCCGCTCGGGGCAGCTTCACCTTTTTTTCAAACCCTGCCGCTCGACAAATACGGGCTGAAATGGATTCAGCCTGAATGCCCGCTGGCCCATCCGTTGCCGGACGGCCAGGCGGCTGTGTTGCGGCGAGACGTTGCGCAAACAGCAGCCGGCTTCGGCGCCGATCAGCGCCGGTACGAACGCCTCTTTTCACCACTCGAGCGCAACTGGGAAGACCTGGCTTCGGAATTCCTCCAGCCTTTGCTGCACCTGCCGCGGCATCCTCTCGTGTTGTCGCGATTCGGCTGGAATGCGCTGCGCTCCGCAACTGGCCTGGCGTTGACCAAGTTTAGAACCGAGCCGCCGCGGGCGTTGTTTGCCGGGCTGGCGGCGCATTCATTTTTGCCGCTCGATGCGAGGGCATCGGCGGCGTTCGGACTTGTCCTGGGCATGCTGGGCCACGCGGTGGGGTGGCCGCTGCCGCAGGGCGGTTCGCAGCAGCTTTCCAACGCTTTGGCCGCGCACCTGCGCACTCTCGGAGGCGAAATCCTCGCCAACCGGCGGGTGGAGAACATGGACGAGCTGCCTGAGTCGCGGGCGGTTTTGTTCGATGTGACTCCGAGACAATTGCTCCGCATCGCCGGCGCCCGCTTGCCAGAGCGTTACCGGCGAAAACTCGAACGCTACCGTTACGGCCCGGGTGTGTTCAAGCTGGACTATGCCCTAAACGGCCCCATCCCGTGGCGAGCCGAGGCGTGCAGGCGCTCCGGGACCGTTCACGTCTGCGGCACATTGGGCGAAGTTGTGGCGGCCGAGCAGGCGGTGGCGGATGGTCACCCGGCAGAACGGCCTTTCGTGTTGCTGGCGCAGCCGAGCGTATTCGATCCGTCGCGCGCGCCGGAAGGCAAACACACCGCCTGGGCCTACTGCCATGTCCCGCACAATTCCTCTTTCGATATGACCGAGCGCGTCGAACAACAGATCGAGCGGTTTGCGCCGGGGTTTCGCCAACTCATCCTGGCGCGGCGCACGATGAACTGCGCCGACCTGGAAAGCCGCAATCCAAATCTCATCGGTGGCGACATCAACGGTGGCGCGGCGAATTTATGGCAGCTCATTGCGCGCCCGGTGTTGAGTTCCGTTCCCTACCGCGTGCCGCTGCGTGGGGTTTATCTTTGTTCTTCCTCGACACCGCCCGGCGGGGGCGTTCACGGGATGTGCGGCTTCCATGCGGCTGAAGCGGCAGTTAGAGAGATTAGCGCCCATGCCTCCAGAGAGCGAATTGGGTGAAAATGAAGAATGAGTTTCCGGACACGATTTGGCAAGATGCTCAATCATTCCGGTGGGGGCGTTTCCTTTGCGGAGTAAAAATGAGCGGCGAGGGCCTCCGACTCGGGAGTGCTCTTGCCTTGGGGCAACCCGGGTGGCTTTTGCGCGTACAGCGGCTTTTGCTTCCGAGCGAAAACTTTATGGCGTTATGGCGGATTTCATTCCATGAAATCGGCATGAAGGGAAGTTAGCGAAAGCTCGATCAGGCGACAAGCTCAGCAAAAAGGCCGAAATCAATTTACTGTTTCAACCCACTTTGCAATTTGGTCTGTTGACATGGGTCCGGGCTGAACCTTCAACTTGCGGGTCGCTGCCACGGCCTTATAACTCGAACGCAAACCGGTCGTGGGAAAATTCTCTCCTATATCGTGCAACAAGAGCGGATGCGGCGCCCCCAGAATGGCCGCGCCTTCGAACCCGCCCATAGCCAGGATGCCGGGACAGAACACGTCGGGGGCCAGGAGCGCCTGTTCATCCGAGACATCCAATCCGGCACAATCGGCAACAACGGCGTCCGCCCCCGGGGCGGCGAGTAACGCCCAGAGTCCTGCATGACCCGTCCCTGCCAGAATGACATGGAAAGGCAAGGATTGTCGCGGGTCAACTCCCCCGGCGGCGGCGCAAACCGTCAACAGGTCGCGTACGCGTTGCTGAAGCTCCGTTCGATTGTAGGTGGTAAAGAAATCGGCAAATGGGTCCGGTGTCGCGCCGCTGCTGAACTGGTCGATTTCCAACACAGCCAAACCGCGAGCTAAAAACTCGGAGGCCGCCTGACTCGGCGCGTTCTGGGCTGGAGTGGTGTGCTCGGTTGCATCGCAAAGCACGACCAGCTTAGGCGCGGCGTTGCTCAGGATACCCGGAGGCGCCCAGTAGGTGGCGGAAACCGGGACAGTTCCTCCTGGGCGCATGAGGCGCAGAGAAGCGCGCAGGAACTGGCCCTCCTGTTTGGATTCTTCGACCTGAATCCCGGGCCGGCTGAGCGGCCATTGCACCTGCAAGGTGTGCCGCCAGGCCGGCTGCATCAGGGCCTGGTACTTCCTTAGCCCGGGTTTGTTCCGTGGGACGAGGGCTTCCCATTGTGCCCGATGCCGCCGGCGCAAGGATTGGATGAACTGCTCCTGAGTCATCGCATCGGCGGGCAAGGCACTTCCGGCAAAGACACGCAAATCCGCATTCGGTTCTTTTCGATAGGAGGCTTCCTTCACGACGACATCCCCCGGGCGGTGCAAAAGCCATTTGGCGAACCAGGTATAAACGGCTTCGCGGCTGGTTTGATTGTAATTATGGCCGAAGTTGAACTGCTCATAGCTAAAGTTTTCGGGCGCTCCAAGAAGTCTGTAGATATGAGAAATCGAGGGACCTTCGACCCTCATGGTGTCTTTGGTCCAATCACCGGTAGCCGAGACCAGGAGCTGGGGACGGGGCGCTGCAGCAGCGGCAATCTCCATATTGGAATACTCCACACGCAGGCCCGGGGCGTTTTCGCAAAGGCACCCGCCCTGCATGATATGGGAGACCATGACGACCGGGACCTGGGCTGCCAGGCGATCATCAACCGCTCCCAGCAAGTAGGTTTGGGTGCCTCCGCCCGACTCTCCCGTGCAGGCCAGGCGCTTGATGTCCGCATCCGGCAGAGAGGCGAGAAAATCCAGCGCCCGGATGCTGTTCCAGGTCTGCAGGCCCAGCAAATCTATATTCCAGAGCAGATCGACCCGGTTCGTGGCGAACTGGTGATGAACCTGGTAGAAGGGTTCGTTTGTTGGGCTATCGATAAAGTGCGTATCGTTGAACCCGACCATGTCGTAGGAAAATGCGATCATCCCCTGGCGCGCCTGGCTGATGCAGCGAGCCGCGATGCTGCCATCCTTCGTGTCGGCGAAGCGCCCTTCATCCCAATGCCCGTGCGGATTGAGCACCGCCGGAAAAGGTCCGCTGCCCTGGCCGCGCGGGCGGTACAGATTTCCTCCCAGATAAAAGCCAGGCGCGGTCTCCAAATAGACCTTCTCGATAGTATAGCCATCGCGCAGGATTTTACCGAACACATGCGCCTTGAGCGGGGTTTTATCGGGCATAGGCCAAAGCCCGCAACTGACCAGAACCTGCTGGCGGATTTCTCTCGCGCGGTGTTGCCATTGCTCGCCTGAGGTGATTTGGGGGAAATCCCTCGGAGTATTCAGGTCCTTATGGGGACCGGCCTGCTCTGGAGCGGCGGGGCAGCGGTTCCGGCACAAAACGAGCAGCGGCAGCAGGAGCAGCAGGGGGGCGAAGCGGGTTTTCATAGCGGTACTGGCATTATTAGAAGAAAGCTCTTAAGCGAATGCAAGCGACGAAAAGCAGCCCGGCCTTAATCCTCGCCCAATGGCTGAAATGTATGACCAGAAGCGCATCACTCCTGCGCTCTCAGGATTCATGCTGCCATAGAAAAGGGATTAAACCGCCGAATACGCGGCAATCGCCTGATTCTTTCGCGTATCTCGTATTCCGCGGTTCGATAAAACTTTGTAAGCGAGGTTTTAAGCCCGGCAAGCCCGGCTTCCAGCCTTGCCAAAGGGCCAGGCCAAAGGTTACAAGTTTGCTGTCATGTCCACTGTTGCCGCTCAACTGCACCAGGCCCGCGAAGCCAGACGCCTCACCGTCGAGCAAGTGGCGGAAATAACCAAAATCCGCTCCGACCACCTCCGGGCGCTCGAAAAAGGGGATTTTAACATCTTCTCCGCCCCGGTTTATATCCGCGGTTTCGTACGAACCTACTCGACGTTGCTGAAGCTGGACGTGCCCCAAATCATGGCCAGTCTGGATGCCGAACTGGGCCAGACCCAAAAATTTGCCGAGCCGCCACCGCTCTCGGGTCCGCCGCGGGGCGTGCTGGACCTGCTGATGCTCCAGCTTTCAAAGGTGGATTGGCGCAAGGGCATTGCAGTCGTAGGGGCCTTGGTGGTTGTTACGACTGTCCTGGTGGCGGTTGCCGTCCATCGGCACTATGCAAAAATCGATCCCCTGCGCAGTCTGAAACCGGCGGTCTATCACACTAACCCGAAGACCTCCGGCGAGACCGTGCCGCTGCCCTCGCCTTCAAAACGGTAGCTGATCGAGAGTTTCTTCATGAGGAGTTTCGTTTCTATCGCGGCGCTGGCGGGCTGCATTTTATGCAGCGCGTTTGATACGCAAGGACAGTCCTACGCCTTCTCGACCCTGGCCGGCCTGGCGGGACAGGCTGGCTTCACCAACGGAATAGACGGCCACGCTCGTCTTCATGAGCCCGCCGGCATCGCTGTGGATTCCTCGGGCAATATCTATGTAGCGGACACGTTGAATCATACGATCCGCCAGTTGACCCCATCGGCCAATGGGTGGGTTGTGAGCACCTTGGCCGGGTTGGCAGGCGCCACCGGCACCAATGACGGCCCGGGCAGTTCCGCGCGCTTTTTCTTTCCTTACGGTGTAGCGGTCGATAGCGCCGGCACAGTTTATGTGGCGGACACTTACAATCAGACGATCCGCACATTGACTTCAACCGGCACAAATTGGTGGGTGAACACCATCGCTGGTTCGCCAGGGGCGCGCGGGAGCGCCAATGGCGTGGGCGGCGCAGCTTCTTTCTATTATCCTTCCGGCTTGGCTGTCGATAACGCCGGGAATCTGTTTGTGGCGGATACCTACAATCACACGATTCGCGAGGTCAGCCCAGGGGCGGGAGGGTGGAATGTGACGACCCCGGTTGGTCTGGCTGGCGCGCCCGGCAGCGCTGATGGCACGAATAATTCCGCGCAATTCAATTTTCCGTATGGCATTGCGGTCACAGGGGTGGACCAGTTGTATGTAGCGGACACCTACAATTCGACTATCCGCTCTGTGACGCCCTCAGGCAATGACTGGGTCGTGAGCACTGTGGCCGGATTGCACGGGTTCGCCGGCAGCGCTGACGGCACAAACCATAGCGCCTCTTTCGAGTATCCGTTTGGCGTGGCGGTGGATACCGCAGGCAATCTTTACGTGGCGGATACATACAACGATACGATTCGCGAGGTGACGCCGATTGGGACCAATTGGATCGTCAGGACCCTGGGCGGCGCGCCCGGAATCAGCGGCAGCACCGATGAGGTCGGTAATCTGGCCCTCTTTTACCAACCCGAGGGTTTGGCCACCGATTCGAGCGGAAATCTTTTTATCGCCGACACCTATAACGACACCATCCGTTTTGGTCAGCGGGGCCTGGTTTTGACGGCCATAAGGGCGGGAAACCGGCTCATCCTTTCCTGGCCCGCCACGGCGACCAATTATGTGCTGGAAACGAGTGCTGTGGCAGGCGCTACGGCCCTTTGGACTCCGGCGACCAATGGTGTGGTCCAATCGGGGAACAGTTTTTTTCTGACGAACAATCCTACTGCTGGCGCCGCCTTTTTCAGGCTGCATCAGCAGTAGCCGGACGCCCTGCAGCCCGCGCCGGCGTTTGGGACTGTGGCCTATTTCTTCTTTATCCTCGGTTGCCCCGCCCGCAGCACGCGCAAGGTATAACCGCGCCCGTTTTCGAATGGCTCGACTGTGGCGGTGATTTCCAGGACGCGATAGCGGATCGTGCTCAGGCCATAGGACCGGTAAGTGCGCGCAAAGAGTTCGGTCTCCACCACACCGGTCCAGTCTGCCAGGGTAAGGAACTTCATCGGCTCACCGGTGACCTGGTGAAAGAGGCGCTGTTCGATGACCAGGCCACAGGTAACGATTTGTTCACCCAGATGATTGCCCAGGCGGTTGACGGGGCAATAAGTCTCCCAGGCGATGTCAGGGAATAGCTCAAGCGGATGACCGCTCACCGGGTAACCCAGGAGTTCCTCTTCAGCCCGCAGGCATTCGAGGCGCCCGGGTTCGGCCAATGGAACGGAAGGCAAGCGATCGATGTCTCCGGGAGGCAACAGCCAGGGTTGGTGATGCCTTGGCAGGCGCGCTATCGCGTTACGCGGCGTATTCTGGCTGTGGGCGCGCGCCGGCGTAGCGGTTGCCAGATTGCGTGCCACATTGGTTCTGAATTGCCAATATTGCGCGGTCCGGCTTTGGCCGAACTCATCAAACGCGCCCACGCGAATCAAGGCCTCCATTTCTTCCGGCAACGGTTGGACGCGCGCCAAGAAATCGGCCAGCGAGGAAAACTTGCCCAGAGCCCGTTCGCGGAGGATAGCTTCTTTGGTGCAGGTGGTGAGGCCCTTGACCTGCAGGACGGGGACGCGGATTTTTTTAGTAGAACGTGTTTTACCGCGTCCCCTCCCATCATTTTGGTTCTGGTTCTCGTCCTCATCCTCGAAACCATCACAAAATCGAGGACGAGGGGGATGCGTCACCGTAAACTGAGGGCCGGGTTCATTGATGGATGGCGGCAGCAGCGGGATGCGCAACCGATGGCATTCGAGGATGTAAACCAGCGCGTCATAGAAACCTTTGCCGTTGGTGAGGACAGCGGCCATAAATTCTGCAGGGTAATACCGCTTGAGCCAGGCCGATTGATAGGCCTCGACTCCATAGGCCGTGCTGTGCGCCTTGCAAAAGGCATAGCCGCGGAAGCCGGCTACCAGGTCCCAGACTTCGGCAATCTCCGCTTCGGCGCGACCAAGGCGCCGGGCGCAATTGGCGAACTCGATTTGGATTTGCGCAATCAGCTCGGTTTTGTCTTTGGCCAGGGCCCGCCGGAGGATATCGGCCCGCCCAGGTGGCAAGCCGGCAAAGGCCTCGCAGATTTGCAGGATATGCTCCTCATAGACCACCAGTCCGTAAGTGCTGCGCAGGCATGGTTCGAGCGATGGATGCGGGTAATGCGCCGCGCTGAGACCCTGGTAACGCCGGGCGAACTCCATTTTCTTGCTCTCATTGGCGGCGCCGGGGCGAATAACCGAGACAATGGCAATGAGGGTATCGATGTCCCGCACGTTGCATATCCGGCAGAGGGAGATCATGGCGGGACTTTCAATGTGATGAACGGCCCGGGCATTGCCGCTGGCAATCAGCGACCAGACCTTGGGATCATCAAACGGACCGGAGGTTGAGGGCAAAGCCGAAATTGGAATTGGGGCCCCAAAAGAACGCAAAGAACGCAGAGAATCTGAAGGTGAGGCGCTCGTTTGCTCTATAGGTGTTCGGCTTGTTTGCGGGTCGCAAGAGATTTGCGGCACATGCGATGGCAAAGGACGTTCAGTTCCAGATTCGCTTCTTTGCGTTCCATGCGTTCTTTCGCGGCAATTTCCCATCACATCCCGCATCACAGCCAGGCCGCCCTGGGCCAGGATGTCCATTTTAACCAGGCCGACCGCTTCGACCGAATCCATATCAAAATGCGTGGCAGGATAGCCTTTGGCGGAAATGAAGCAGGGAGTGATTTCATCTATTGCCTGGCGCGAGAGGACCAGGCCGCACGGATGCATTTTTGGATAGCGGGGGAACCCATCCAGAAACTGGGCCATGCGCAGCGCGGTCGAGTAAGGCTCCTGGTCAAGGGGCAAATCGCGGCATTCGAGCGTGCTGGCAACGGTTTCAACCAGCTCGCCGGCCCTCGAGAAATGGGGCAGCCGCTCGGTCAATCGGCGCACCTGATGCTCGGAAACACCCAGGACCTTCGCCACCTCCGCAAAGGCGCTCCGGGATTGAAAGGTCGAGAACCCGCCAACCACCGCTGTGTGCCCCGGACCATATTTTTCGAAGATTAAATCGATTACATCATCTTTGCGGTCGTGCGGGAAATCGACATCGATATCCGGCAGCTTGTTCAGCGCCATCCGCTCTTTATTGAGGAAGCGGCGGAAATAGAGATCGAACCGAATGGGACATACACCGCTGATCTCAAGACAATAGCAGGCAAGCGAGTCCGCTGCGCTGCCGCGGGTGATCCATTCGATGCCCCGGCGGTGGCATTCCTGCAGGATATCCCACATCACCAGGAAATATTCTTCGTAACCGACATCCATGATGATCGCCAACTCCTCTTCGAGCTGCGGCCGGAGGGCGGCGTGGTTGTCGGGGTAACGGCGCTCGAGCCCATCGAGCGCCAGACGCCGCAGAAAAGCGGCTGGGGCGGACCCGTCCGGCGAGTAGCTGGGGAACTGCGGTTTGCCGAGTGAAAATTCAAACGAACAGCGCTCGGCGATTTCAAAGCTGTGTGCGAGCAGTTCCGGGTGCGCGCCAAACCGTTTCTGCATTTCGGCGTCGGGCCGGAAATGATAATCCCCATCGAGCCGCTTTTCGGGATGTTGCTGCCGCAGCAGGGTCAGCGTGCGGATGCTTTGCACGATATCGTATTTCCAACGGTCCGCAGGCAGTTCGTAATGAATTGGCAATGATGCCACACAGGGCAAGGCAAGAAGGCTGACGGATTCAAAAGCTTCGAGGCTGTTGATTTCGAGATAAAAACGGCCTGGAAATAAAGAAGCCAGAGCGGGATTGGCGCTTACGGCCAAAAGACCATCGGTGTGAGGCGCAAAATCGGAGGCAGGCGCGCTCCCCGCACGGCTTAAAATGCGGCAGAGATTGCGATAGCCGGTTTGGTTTTGGACGTAGAGGCAGACGCGATGGCCGCGCCAGTTGAGTTCAGCCCCAATAATCGGTTTGATCCCCGCCTCGGCTGCCGCCTGCGCGAATTCTACCGCGCCGTGCAGGTTGTTCTTGTCGGTTAAGGCAATGGCCGGCAGTTCATGGCGTTTAGCCAACTCGACAATGGCTCGGATGGAGAGGGTCGAATCAAGAAAGGAATAGTAGCTGTGAATATTGAGCGGGATGCAGGAGCGCTGTGTGGCGCGGGGCGCGTGATGGCGGATACTGTATCCGAGATGAGGCATGGCATTAGCCGCAGATTTCAATTCCACGCGAAACCGGAGCTCCGGCCCGGGAGAAAAGCTCGTTCGCGGCGTTGTCTCAGGGCGATTGACACCCGCGCAGGTGTCTCGCCTGCGGGTTTCCAGGCGTTTCGCCTGGTTTTTGTGCGGCGAGACGCCGCCCAAACCCGCCGGCGAGGATGCCTGCGCTACTTTAAGAATAAAATCGTGACCGCGCAGGACCACGCCACGGCCATATTTTTGGCGCAACTCGTCCAAGGTGCCGGCCAGGCGTTGCCGGGCCATGTGTTGGCGGGCGGAACCGTCCAAAACCAACTCCTCGCCGAAGCGGCCATCATAAACATTAGCCAGTTTGAGCGAGACAAGCCGGAGGCTGACCCGCCGGCGCCAGGCCCTGCGAAGCAGACCCGAAATCATTCCATAAATTTCAGTTTCCAGGGCGGTGGGTTCGATGAGGCTTTCGCTCGCTTGCTCTTCATCCATGTCATTGTAACGGACTTTCACCGTTACTGTGCGGATGCTTTTGCCGTCCTCGCGTACTTTGGCCATGAGCTTATCGGCCATCCGCCGCAAGGTAGCGTCCAGGAACTCTTCATCGGTCGTATCGGCCGCGAATGTCTCCTGCTCGCCGTAAGATTTGGCTGCGGGGCGCATCGAGATGACTGGCCGTTCATCGATGCCCCGGGCGAATCGGCGCAACTGCGGGGCCTGACTGCCAACCAGCAGGTTTAGCAGGTCGATGGGCGTTTGCGCAATCTGGCCAATGTGCGCCAGGCCGGCCGCGGTGAGTTGAATCGAGGTCTTCGGCCCGACCCCAGGCAGCCACTGGCTGGCCAGGGGCGACAGGAACTGCGCCTCCCCTCCATTCGGCACAAACTCAAAGGCGGAGGGCTTCTTGAGCTTGGAAGCAATCTGGCTGACGAGTTTGTTGCCGGCGATGCCTTCACTGACCGAGAGCCTCAGCGCCTGGCAAATCGCACCGCGAATTGTTTGGGCGATGCTCACCGCCGGCTTGCGGGTGGCGGTCAGGTCGATGTAACCCTCGTCAATCGAGCCCACCTCGACATCCGGCGTGAAATCGTAGGCATACGAAAACATCAGGCGCGAAAAGAGCTCATATTTCTCGAAGTCGCCGGGCAACAACACCAGTTTGGGACACAGCCGGCGCGCCAGGGCAGTAGGCATGGGCGTGTAAATGCCGAACTGGCGCGCCTCATACGAAGCCGAGGCAATGATGCCGCGTTTTTCTCCGCCGACGGCTATGGGTTTGCCCCGCAGCCGCCGGTCGGATGCCTGCTCGACTGAGGCAAAAAAGGCATCGGCATCCAAATGCACGATGGACCGACACGGAGTCATAAAAATCGATTCTCTAAATTTCAAGTCCCCGGTCCTGGACAACGCGACAGCGTCTTGGACTGCGCCAGTCCTCTGGCGTTTTTCAGTCGGGGTTTTGGAATTGTTATTTGCGCCTGCGCACCAGCGCCATCATCACCCCCTGAATCTGCAATTCCTCTCGGGGCATCAGGTTTGGGTAGCGAGGATTCTCCGCCCGTAAATAGGGTTTGCCTCGCTGCATGAGGAACGTTTTTAGCGTAACCTGCCCATCGATTAGAGCGGCCACCACGTCGCCCGGACGCGGCTGCACCCCATGCTCGATAATGGCGATGTCGCCATCGACAATATTTTTGCCGATCATCGAATCGCCGTGGACCTTCAGGCCGAAGGTTCGGGCGCTCGGTTTAATCCCTAAAGTGTTTACGTCGATTAGCACACAGCCCTCTTCCTCCTGGGCGGCATCCTGAGGCAGGCCGGCGGGGATCGAGCCATAGATGGGAATGGATACCACTCGGGGCCGAGGCTGGTCCTTGGGGCCATGCGGGTTCACCACTTGCAGCGAGCGGGCGCGCCCGGGCAGATTTTTCAGCGCCCCTTTGACCAGCAGGGCCTGAACGTGCGCCAGCGCCGCATTGGGACTGCGAAAGCGGAAATGCGCGGCAATCTCGCGCAGGGTGGGCGTAAGCCGTTCCGAATCCTGCTTTCGCTGAATAAATTCCAGAATCTGTCTTTGCTTATTGGTGAGAGCTCTCATAAGGGGTCTGATTTGAATTTACACGGACGATTGCCGCCATTCACCACCGCCAATACGCGGGATGAGTCGACAGTCGTAGCGCAGGTTTCCGAAGCGTTGCATAATCAAAACCAGCGACGGGCTGTCCCGAAGGGACATCCGAGAATAGCCCAACGTTTCAACGTTGGGGAGGGATGTCGCAGTCCTTTAGTCCCGAAGGGACGGCTGAACCTGCACACTTGCGCCTTCCAGTCAGCCGTCCCTCCGGGACTAAAATCCTTTCCCAACGTCTCCCCAACGCTGAAGCGTTGGGCTATTCTCAGCCATCCCTCCGGTATGAGAACTGACTTTGAGCAATGGCCTTTAGCCAACGCCATCAACATTCATACTGGACATTAGACCAGTAATGTATTTTCGTCCAGATATATTTTTTACACCCCTGTACGCGTTTGTGAGTCAGAAGCGCAGTCGAATTTCACTTGTCCAAACCTGCTTCAACTGGAAAGATCCCCCGCTCTCTGAATTGGTCGAGAACGATGCTAGTCCTTTGGGGAAAGTATTGCGTCAGGAGCCGATCGACTTCCGGCTGCCAGTCGCCGGCCACCGTATAGAATTTATACGGGCCGGTCTTATAACGGTCAACCCTCCGACGATAATTGCCCCAACGCGCCGCTTCGGCAGCCATGGCTTTCTCAACGTTTCTCGCCAGGATTCGATAGCGTTCAGCCGCCGACCCCGGCGCCAGAACGCCATCGCCAAGCAGCCATTGACGCACCCGCTCTGCGAATAGACGGCGGAAATTGTCGTTTTCTGATAACCGCTGGAAAAGGCGCGCCGGGCTTTCGTCATCATCGAAACCCAAGGTATTGGCATGCAAATCTTCGAGAGACCGCTCGGCGTCCCAAACAAAAAAACGGAACTTGCCCGCGGGCGCGCGGGGCCGGACGGCGTACCAATTGGCAGAGCGGTCCCAATCGGTGTTGCCGGCATAAAAATTAAGTATCATGAAATCAGCGAATTGGGCCAGATCGACCTGGTTTGTGATCGATTGGTAATTGCGCTCATCGGTTAAACCGGAATTGGCAAGCTCAAGCACCGTTTCCCAGGCGGAGGCATCGCCGCTTTTGGTTTTGGCTCCTTTTCGAAAATCATAGCCGGCCTTTCCTTTTTCTTCAAAGCCAGGCCCGGGTGATTCGCAGAGATTGTACACGCCCCAATACAGCCCGTTGAGGTAAAGATGAACGAACGCGCCGCGGGGCGCTGGATAGCCCATCGCCCGCAGTGTGTCGCGCATCCATTGGTCGCGGAGATAATCGGCCCGTTGCCGCTCGGTCCCGTCGCTGTGCAGCCATGAGTTATTGTTGCCAGCCCGGAGAATGAGGGTGTCGAACTCAGCCGGTTTTTCCTTTCCAAAAAGAGGAAAGTTTAGCTCGCCCAATCCGTAACGGCGCCTGAAGCGCAACCGAAAGGAGTGTTTGGGAGATTCTTCCGGGCTGCGGCTCGATGCGCCGTGGATTCGCAAACCGCAAATGGTATTGAACCCGGAGTCGCCGTTAGAATCCACCATCTCGACAGCCGCTGAACATTCCCACGCGCTCCCCCGTTCCATCGGATGGGAGTAAATCCCGTGCCCGCCCCCGAACAGCTTCTCCGGGTCCGCGATAAGCGAGAGTGTGGGGAGCGATTTGATTCCTTCGACAAATGCGCTTCGGGAGGCGGGTTCTTGCGCGGTGTCCTCGGCAATGGCATAGGATGCTGGAACAGCCCGCCCGCCATTGGTGCCCCAGTTGGCCGGGAATTGATCGCCGCGCTGCCGCAAAATGTCCGGAATAAACAGGTAAGTCCTGGCAGTCGCTCGGCCAACAATCGCCCCGTCCAGGAATCCCGCGGCTTGGATGATGGTGGTCCCCTTAATAGAGATGGGATGCTGATACCGAATTCCGCTTTTCAGGTCGGGGTCCGTCCCGTTTGTGGTGAAAAGGATTGCAACTCGCGGAACGGGACTGGAGAGGGTAATTGAAAAGGGTGAATTCTGGTAGCCACTTGGGGGCTCAATCTGAACCGAGGCACTTGATTTGTCGCCAGGCCGATCCGATCTCGTCGCGGTTTCTGCTGGAAGCAGCCATTGGCTCAAGAGCAGCCCAAGAAAAAAGGAAATGGCCGGGCTTGTACGCACGGTTAGGACATACCTTTGAAACGGTTTGGGCGCCGCCTCAGCCGGCAAACACCTCGCTGAAGCGAGGTGTTAATGAGACATTGAAAAGACAGGGTTTTCCTGAAACACATTGGGTCTAGCGCCCACTCCTTAACTTAGCTGGGAGCGGGTAAAAGCCGGCTTGCTGAATCACTTGCTGGCCGGCCTCGCTTCGAATCCACTCCACAAAGGCGGTCATCCTCGGTTCCGTGCCCAGCGGGCCGACGTATGCATAGAGGTAACGAGTAATCGGATAAATCCGGTTTGAAATGTTTTCCTGGTTAGGTTCCACAGGCGTTGAGGAAACGACCCGCTTGACTTCGAGTGGGCGGGCGCCCTGCAACTTTGCGAGCGGCCCTATTGCGATGCCTTGGTTATCTGAAGCAACCGCCTGTGTTGGCTCTGCGCCAGCGGGAGCAGTCACTTGAGATACGACAACCGGTTTGCCGTTAAGGACCTCATCCCGAAACAACTCGGCCCAGGCCGCATTGGTGTTTTGACTGTAAACATTGACGGCGCCATCGTCACCACCTACCAGCTTCCAATTCGTGTATTTGCCTGTGAATACCGCCTCAAGTTCTTCGTAGGTCAGCGCCTTCACCGGATTGGCCGTATTGACATAAACGGCGACACCTTCTACGCCGATTTTGTATTCATCGGGGCGCTTGCCCAAGGCCTCCTGGCACGCCCGAGCCTCCTTATAGCGGATAGCCCGAGGCAAGAGAATGATCGGCGCCTCTTTGCGGTCAAGCGCGTCAAGGGCGGCCTCGAGACTGCCTGCAGTTGTCTGTATCTTTAGCCCGGGATGTCCCTCCATATACGCGCGGGACAACCTCTTGCCCACGCCGGCCAGACTGTCTGTGAGCTGGATATTGAGGGTTTGCGCGCGCGCTGAGGCGCAAAGGCCGAGCGCCAGCACGATAGCAAAGCATGGTTTGATGTTTAAGTTCCTCATGTGAGATTCCATCATAGAGGGCACGCAACCCACGCTACTTTTTCAACCGAAAATAGGTCGCCAGATTTGAGAAGCCAGTCACATAGGGGCTGCTGACGATTGGCCCGGGGACATCCGTCCATGGCCCTGCCAGGCTGTTGGCTTGTTGAAGGGTAAAGCCGCCGCGGGTCCAACTCAGATTCGCGGTATCATTCGAGACGGTGATGCCAAGAGGCGGATTCGAAACGTACGGCAGGGTGATGGCGAGCGAGAGGCCAAAGGTGATATCCGGGCTGAGGGCATTGTAATTGTGCACCTCGGCAGCCAGCACGTTATCGCCATTGACAAGGTTGGTTGTCAGGGGGCCTGTCACAGCCCAATTATCCGGGCAAGTTGCATCGCCGCTGCATGGGTAACCTATCGCTAAGGTCGAGTTTTGAATCAGCGCAGGCGCAGCAGCCATTCGCAATCGGTAGATTTCAGTGCCGTTGAGATAAAACACGGCGCCGTCATCAATAAAATCCTGAAACAAAAGCGAAACGCCGGATAGATTATTGGTAAAAGTGAAATGCGTGCGCAAATAATAGGTGCGAAACGGATAGCCGCTTGCTGGGTCCAGTGGCATCTCAGTATTCAGCGGCACATAAATCGCCGCGTTTGGCCCCCGGTTATCCACCCACAGCACTCCCGGTCCCGATCCGTCCCAGGCTGAGTCATCATAGGAAGGTGAGGTCCAGTTGATTCCATCGAGATTGGTTGTGTCGTATTGCCAGGTATTGGTCAGATCGAACATGGCATTTGTGACGGCATAGTTCGACGTAATCAGAAAGAAGTTCGACGAGACATAGGGATTCCCGCCTGTAGAGGACAGGACTTTGAAGTAGTAGCCTGTGCCTGGAGCAAGCCCAGTGAGCAAAGCAGCATGGTTTGTGACCAGAGCCGAGTATAATAGCGTCGAAAACCCCAGGTTGGTTGTCGGCCCGTATTGCACCTGGGTCGTCGCAGGACTCAGAGTTGTCCAGGTGACCGTGGCTGCCGTATCGTCGGGCAGGGCCGAGACATCATTGATGAAGGCAGGGACCGGTTTGAGAAAAAAGCCCAGATGACAGCCTATCGTCCGCTCGACCCTGTAAGAAGCCGAGGCGCTGTCATGATTGAGTTCCACCACATGGCCTGTCGTATCGCGGATTGCCAAACAGGTCGAACCGCCTCCGTCCATATTGGCCCCGTCCCAGGCCCCCACCAGCGCGAGCCAATCTGCCGTTTCCCAATCCCATGCCCCATCGCTGTAGCCTGACTGCCGTCCGTCAATGGTCAGCATATACAGATAACGCCGGTCCTTCGAGAGCCCGAAACCAGTTCGGGGGTTAACCTGATGAACAAAATCCACGCTGTTGGTGTATGGGTAAGCAATGTTGACACCGTTGACCAGGACCGCGTAAAGCCCGGAAACGATAGTGTACTGCCCAGCGGTTGAAGCTGGCGGCCAATTTGTTGGGATGAACGTCGGCTGATTGGATGCGGTGAACATGAAAGTCCCGGCATCGGTCGCACTTTCCTGCACGGACACAACCTGGCCAGTGGTCATCAATTCCCCAGTCACGACGAACTTGGTCCATTGGGGAAGGGTATAGCTGGGAGAATCGAGCGTGTTGGGGTCATGGAAATTATTGGCATTTATCACGAGCTGCGGGGTGTAGGTCGTGAGGAAATTTGTAGTCGTGAGTCCGCCGGTCTCATATAAATTGAGCACGTAATTCGTCGTCCTCGGCGTTGCGAACATCCGCACATCGGGGTCCGTCAGGTCCACTCGGAGGGCGTTGACGACCTGCAGGTGGGGCAGGCTTGTCCCGTCAGGGGTATTGGTCCCTACCGCCCAATCCACCGCTTTGAATAGAGGCACCCATGGGCCCAGAACGGTTGTCGCCTGGGTTTTACAGAGGGCCGTCGCCCACAGGCAGACAAAGAGCAAACGGGCAGGAAACCTCGTGGAACTCATACGGCCGGCCATGCCGGCAAAAGCGGCAGAGAGCTGCCGCAGTCCAAGACGCTGGCGCGCCTTCCAGAGCCATCCATTGCTTGGCAGGAGATTATTTTCGTTCAGTTCACCTTGCGCTGTACTGGTAATCATAGCCGGGGATTGGGTCTCGAGTATAGGCTGCGTTGTAACCATCATAATAAATCCTGGTCAGGCCGACGTGGCCGTCCACGAAACCCGCCACGCTTTGCGCATCGCAATAAAACGGCATGTTCTCTTTTCCGGTTTTGCTTTTGTGCCAGGACAGAGGGGCGTGCGCTGTCCACTCCATGACCAGCAAAGTTTTTCGGGGATGCTTCACGCCGGAAAGTTGCAGGCCGGCAATATTTGGCATGCCGGGCAATGTGACCCCGTTGTAAACGTAGCTGTTGAAATCGAACCGGAAGCTCAGATGAAAAGGCACGGGTTCCGAGTAGCCCCGGTCCTGAGGACAGGCAAAGGCGGTGTCCTTGGCGCTCGATGGCGCTGTGAGGCCCAGGTAACGTTTGACTTGTTCCTTGTACGACCACCAGAGGTTCCGTGTATCGCTTGGCGATGTGTCCGGCAGCCCGCCATTGTCCGCTGCGTAATCCAGGATGGCCCGATCGATTTTGCCCAGGTTGCCCGCGCAAACCACCTGTGCAGCCTGCTGGCGCCCGCTTTCAAGCCGCCCGATGACAATCGCGCCCAGAACGCTCAAAACGGCCAGCAGCACCAGCAAGTCCGTTATGGTGAATGCTTGAGGTTCGGTTTTCAGAAACTGCATCATAGCCCGGCCTCTGAGTAGCACCCAGCTACATTGGAGGCCGTAATCGCAACAAACTCCTGATCAAACCAGCCCTGCATGTCGTGCGGAGGCGAACCGGCTGCAATTCCCTGGGTGCGGCTGATGACGGCAGCTTGCAGCAAACCTTGCGCGAACAGAACACGCAAATCTACCAATTCAGGCAGCTCACCTGGGCAAAAGGCAATGATGGCCGGCTTGATGTCACCCAATTGCCGCCGTTGTCCCTCGGTGAGCACTGGCGGACCCATGAACGATACGATGACACTGCCCTTGGGCGTGGCCCGGATCAATTCGACGAAGTCCCCCGAGGGTACTTCAACTGGCCGTAAGGGGTCCACCTGCAAGAGATGAATACGACCCAAGGTAGCATGGGCCCGGCGCAGCGCCTTTCGGAAGCTGTCTAGTTGGACATCTGTGGCCGGGTTGTTGAAAGCCGTTGTGTCGCGAGTGATGACTATCACGCGGCCACCGGGCTGCAAAAGGCCCAGTGCCTGCTGTGCCAAGAACCATCCGGCCGCCTCATGCGGTTTGCTATTAAACCGCGGTGGCAAGCCCCCTTGCAGTTCGACTCCAATGACAGCAATCGCCCCCAGCGTAACCAGGGTCGCGCCAATGCACATTATTCTGCTGTCTCGCATTAAAATCGGCTAAGGGTCGCGCATCGGCTGGAGCAGGCGGGGCGACATGACCTTTCCGCCGCTCATGTTACCTGCGGGGAATGCATAAACACGACAGCTCAAAGCACTCCACGCGGTTTGGAGAACACTACATTCGTTGTCCCCGAGGCGATTTGGGCGCTAATCACGTCTCGCAATATTGGCGTCGTGGTGCGGCGCGAGCTTCCGTCGCCCATGCCCAGATTGCCGCGCAAATTATGCAGTGTCCGGTCCCAGGCGGCATCAATCGAGGTCCCCAGAAACACGCTCCAGGACGGGTCGAGCCCCCCGCCACCGCCCAGCACGTTACGATCGCCTATGAGAACATTGAACGTCTTGGCATCGAGCGAATTCGTGCCGGCGAAAAAGCTGATGTTGAAGTCGCCTCGCAGGGGGCCCCACCCATTAGTGCCCGGCTGCTTGGCGGAATCTGTTGGACACACCAGGATTTTTGGGGTCACCAATTCGTTCGAACAGACCCGGAAATGGTCCGTCCAGTCTGCCGACCCCATGCTGCCGCCTTTATCGTAGCTCACGCACCAGGGGTATTTGTCTCCTTGATCATTGGCCCACATCCGCAAGCCCAGCCCGACTTGCTTTTGATTATTGATACAGGCGATGTCCTTGGCTTTTGCCTTGGCTCGCGCCAGCCCTGGAAGCAGCAAAGCCGCCAGGATGGCAATGATAGCAATCACCACCAGCAACTCGATTAAAGTAAAAGCAGGCGCGCGAACTTTCATAGTCAACTGCGGCTTTGGCCCTTCCGAAAAGCCTCGCGAAGCGCTCGACGCCGCCGGAGTGGCTGGCCAAAGCCAATGGTCTAGCGAATTGAGAGCAAATGTCAAGCCAAACTGGAATCAGCCAAAACGTCGCCAAAAGAATCTCTTAAACTGTGGAACTGGCGTCCCTCAGGTTTGTTGAATCCTTTGGTGTGAACTGGCAGTCGAGGCATGATCAGACCGCCACCATTTGCACGCCTATGAATTCGGTATTCGCTCAAGCGGATTGACCGCCGTTTCCGTCACCCGAAGGCTTCCCCACCTCAATGGCCGAGACGTGGAGTCCTGCAATCGTGACACTGGTATCATCATCGAACCACACGACCACGCGGGTCCCCTGGGGATTGGAGTTGGCATGATCCGCACTGGGAACCGCATAGCGCCTCCCGCTGCTGGTCACAATCGTGAATGGCTCGAAGGGGGTTGCTCTTAAATGCTTTCGTATATCACCAATCATGCGCGTCAGACCTCGCTGAATAAATAACTGGCGTCAAATTGGAGTTAATCCTTTACGCCACACCAATATGATAAACCTTGACAAACTGTTGGTCAATAAGGTTTTATTACATAAATGAGGCTGCATATTGGAAATGCAAAGGCATCGATGACGCCGGAGGACCTCGATCCAAACCCGACGCTTGAACCCCTCGAACCTGCATGGATTTGTCCGCTTTGGGCGGCGGCGGTTACTATCTAATGAATGAATGGTCTGACTGACCTGGAATTGTTGCGCGAATATGCCGAGCACCCCGCGGAGGCGGCCTTTGGCGAACTGGTGCGGCGGCATGTTGACCTTGTCTATTCCGCCGCCTTGCGCATGGTCCGGGATGCGCACCTCGCCGAAGACGTGACGCAAGGCGTGTTTGTTGCCCTATCGCGCAGCGCGGGGCAACTCACAAGTCACCCGGTCTTATCCGGCTGGCTGCATCGCACGACCCAAAACCTTGCGGCCAACACCGTCCGCTCAGAAGTGCGCCGCCACGCCCGCGAACAGGAGGCCGCTGTCATGAATGATTTGCTTTCCACCGCACCCGGCGCCCCATGGGATGAGGTTGACCCGCAGTTGGACGCCGCCCTGGGCGAATTGAGCGAAACGGACCGAGACGCGCTGCTGCTGCGCTATTTCGAGGGCAAATCGGCGGACGAAATAGCCCAGACCCTCGGCACGAGCCAAGAGGCGGCGCAAAAGCGCGTCAGCCGCGCGGTGGACCACCTGCGCGAATTGCTTGCCAAACGCGGGGTCACTGCCGGCGCTGGCGGGCTCGCTGTGCTCATCGCGCCCAACGCCGTCCAGGCTGCGCCCGCGGGTTTGGCCCTCTCGATAACCACTTCGGCAGCGGTGGCGGGCACAGCCGTCGGCACTCTCATAACCTCAACTCCCGCAAAGGCCCTTGCTATGACCACCCTGCAAAAGACCCTCATCGCCACAGCCCTGACCGTCGCGATTGGAGTGGGAACCTACCAGGCCCGCCAGGCCGCCCTCCTTCGTGCCCAGGTGAAGACACTCCAGCAGCAACTCACCTCACCCTCCAACCAGGCGAAGGCAAAAGCCCTCGCTACCCTCCAAACCAAGGTCGAAGGGCTGGAGGTTCAGAACGACCAACTGTCCCTCGCGCTCAGCAAGGCCAATACCGACAAGGCCCGCTTGCAAACGGAACGCGAACAGGCCCGGCGCAGCGCCGCCCTGTACAAGGAACTGGTCGAGCAAGCCAATTCCAAGGATTTGAACCCAACCAACGAGTATCCCACGCAACGGCACGTCTGGGCCGCTTTTGGCCGGATGGGCCGCATTGGGGCACTCTCGAAGGAGGATGACAGCAAGCTTTCAACGGATGAAAAATCCGCCCTCGAAGCGGCCCGGACGAAGGCCCTGGAGGACCTCCCTAACCTGGTGAAGGCCGCCAAACAATACGATATGGGCAAATCCGAGGACCTTCAATCCAATGAGATGATCGACGAAGTAGCCTGCTTGCTCTATGGAGCGCTCAATCTGGATGAGCAACAGTTCAACGCGGTGTACGGCGTGATGCAAAAAATCCAGCAAGAGGCCAAGCAAAAAGGTCTCTCGAAGGAGACGCCAGCACCGCAGGCCGCTGACGCGGCCAAACAGATTATGGAACAATTCAAGACGGAAACCCAAGCCCTCTTAACACCCGAACAAACCAGGATATTCGCTGAAGTTGTCACGCACTTTCAGGTCGAACCCGGCAAGTTCGGCTACAGCTTCAATTTTTAAAAATCTCAGTGCTCCTGGGGGTTTTTTCGTTTAAATTGGCTTTCATGACGAGCGCCCAGATAAGAGAGTCTTTCCTCGATTTCTTCAAATCGAAGGGGCATACCATCGTGCCCTCGTCGAGTCTGATGCCCGATTCGCCCAATCTCCTGTTTACCAATGCGGGCATGAACCAGTTTGTCCCCATCTTTCTCGCCCAACGCCCGCCGGATGTGTCCCAATGGCCTGGCGCCATTCCGGGCAGCAACACCCGCGCAGCCGATACGCAGAAATGCATCCGGGCCGGTGGCAAACACAACGACTTGGAAGATGTCGGGCTCGACACCTATCACCACACCTTTTTCGAGATGCTGGGCAACTGGTCTTTTGGCGATTACTTCAAAAGAGAGGCCATTGATTGGGCCTGGGAACTGGTCACAGGGATTTGGCAATTTCCAAAGAACCGTCTCTATGCGACCGTCTATTCGCCGGATAAAAGCAAGAGCGACCCCAGCGTCTTTGACCAGGAGGCATATGATATCTGGGCCGAACGATTCAGTGCCGCAGGATTCGACCCCAAAATCCACATCGTCAGCGGCAGCAAGAAGGACAATTTCTGGATGATGGGCGATACCGGCCCGTGTGGGCCGTGCAGCGAAATCCATGTCGATCTCACCCCGCAAGGGGATACCAAAGGCCGGTTGGTCAACCAGGGCGCCGCCGAGTGCATCGAAATCTGGAACCTGGTCTTCATCCAATTCAATGCCAACCCGGATGGAACATTCTCGCCTCTGCCGGCCAAGCATGTCGATACCGGCATGGGTTTCGAGCGGGTCACCAGTATCATCCAAAACACGAGGAACTTTACCGATTTCAACCGGGTTATCTCGAATTACGAAACGGACATCTTCAGGCCGTTGTTCGACCGCATCGAGAAGTTAAGCGGGGAGAAATACCAAAGCTCGCTGCCCGGCCATGGACGCTCCGAACAAGGAAGCGATTTGCTCGCCTACGCGAGGAATCCTCAGCTTAAAATAGACATTGCCTTCCGTGTCATTGCCGACCACATCCGCGCGCTCAGCTTCGCTATTGCTGATGGCATTCTCCCCTCAAACGAGGGCCGTGGCTATGTGCTGCGCCGCATCCTGCGCCGCGCGGTGCGCTATGGCCGGTCGTTAGGTTTTCACGAGCCGTTCTTTTACAAGCTCACCACCGTCTTGGCCGACACGATGGGGCATGTCTTCCCCGAGTTGCGCGCCAAACAAGAGCATATTGAAGAAGTCATCCAGCGCGAGGAAGAGGCATTTAACAAAACGCTGGATAACGGCATCGAGCTGTTTGAAAAGGAAGTCGCGCGGCTCACGGCAAGCGGCGCTCGGGGCGGGCGCGCTCCCCAGCAAGGCGGCGGAGCGCAAGTTTCTGGCGCCTTCGCGTTCCGGCTCTATGACGAGCAGGGCTTCCCTCTTGATCTCACCGAGTTGATGGCCCGCGAGCGCGGCCTCACCGTCGATGTGGCAGGATTCAACAAGTTTATGGAAGAGCAAAAGGCGCGCGCCCGCTCCGCCCAGAAGAAACAAGTCATCGAACTTTCCCAGGTCGAAACGACCACGCCCACGAAGTTTGTCGGTTATGACGAATTGGAATCCCCCGGCAAGGTGCTTGAAGTGCTCGAGATAAAAGACAAAACCGCCGTCATCCTGGATGCATCCCCGCTTTATGCCGAGATGGGCGGTCAGGTCGGTGATACAGGCGAGCTTAGCTCCGGGGCTGAGCTTTGGCGAATTTCGAACACGCAAAAGGCCGGCAGCGCATGGTTGCATTTTCTCGGCGAAAATGGACCACAAGAGGCGCGCAATGCAAATGCGCCGGCCATTGGCTCGGAGGCGACACTGACCGTGGACCGCCCGCGCCGCTTTGCCATCCAACGCCACCACACCGTGACGCATCTTTTGCACTGGGCCCTGCACGAAGTCGTCAGCCCCGATGCAGTTCAAAAAGGCTCTTACGTCGGCCCTGAGAAACTCACGTTTGATTTCAGCAGCGCGCCGATAACTACTCAGCAAGTCGCCGATGTCGAAAAACTCGTCAATGAACGCATCCTGGAAAATGCGCCCGTAAGCTGGACGGAAATCCCTTATGCGGAGGCCAAGTCCCGCAAAGATATTATGCAGTTTTTCGGCGAGAAGTACGGCGAGCGGGTTCGGGTTGTCCAAATCGGCGGGCGGACAGGGGCGTTGAACGGTTATTCCATGGAACTGTGCGGCGGCACACATACCCGCGCCACGGGCGAGGTTGGCCTGTTTCGAATTGTTGCTGAATCCGCTATTGCAGCCGGCATCCGGCGCATCGAAGCGGTCTCCGGGCTGGAGGCCTATAGGAAAGCAAGCCAGGAATTGCAGCTTATCAAAACGCTCTCAGGCAAGGTCAATTCGCCCGTTAACGAGCTGGAAAAGAAAATCGAATCGCTGCTTGCCCAGCAAAAAGAATTGGAGAAACAACTCAAGGCTGCGCAACAAAAGCAAGCCGCCGAGATTGCGCGCGGCCTGAGCGCCAAAGCCCAGACCTTCGGCTCGACCCAAGCCATTATCGAGAACCTCGGAACAGGCGATGGCGATTTCCTCCAGGCCGTTGCGGATTCGCTCAAAAGCCAGTTCAAAGGGGTCGTGGTGCTCGGCAGCGCCTCGAACGGGGCCGTGGCCCTCGTGGCAACCGTCTCACCCGAGCTGGCCAAGCAAGTCCAAGCTGGCAAAATCATCCAGGCCATTGCCCCGATTGTCGGCGGCAAAGGCGGCGGGCGGCCAGACAATGCCCGCGGCGGCGGTAAAGACTCTTCTAAACTCAACGAAGCCCTCGCCAAAGCCGGCCAATTGCTGCACAGCCCTTAACCAGCCCTTATCCTACGGCTTGGCTTCCTGAAGCTTGTGCTCGAACTTCTCGACCTTCGGGCGGATGATAGCCCGGCAATAGGGCTGGTTGGGGTTGCTGCGGAAATAATCCTGATGGTATTTCTCGGCTTTGTAGAAGGCCTTGAGTGGAACGATCTGCGTCACAATCGGCTGGTCAAAATGCTTTTGCGCATCCGCCTTTGACTTTTCGGCTGCCACCTTTTGAGCTTCGCTGTTGTAAAGAATGATGGACCGGTACTGAGTTCCTGAGTCGGGTCCTTGCCGATTCATCGTGGTGGGGTCGTGCACATCCCAAAAAGTATCGAGTATTTTTTCGTAACTGATGAGCTGCGGATTGAACTGAATCTGGATGACCTCAGCGTGGCCCGTCGTGCCGGTGCAGACCTCTTGATAAGTCGGGTTGGCCTTTGTCCCTCCCGCATATCCGCTGGCGATGGATTTGACTCCGGGCAGCATTTGGAAAATGGCCTCCAAACACCAGAAACAACCGCCGCCCAGCGTGGCGGTTTCGGTCAGATTGGTTGAGTTTTGCATAATCTTGGTTTGCGAACGACCGGCGCTCATGCTGCCCAACAGCAGGGCTGCCGATAAAATCATGTTTGTCTTCATCTATTTGCCGCCAGTCTCGCACAGAAGTTGGTCCAGGACAAATGCCTCCGAGCATGTTTGAAAGTCCCAGGTCGGCTGCAATGAGGGGGAAATCTCAACCCAATGCGCAGTCCAACGCGTAATGCCTCAGTGACTGCGGGGCTGCCGGCTGAAGCCGGCGTTCCGGACGCGCGGAACGCCGCCTTTAGGCGGCAGCGCCCGCCGTCACTAACCGATTACTCCAACGCTATCCCAGTTTACCGCCCGCTGTCGTGGACTCCGGCAACTTGGCGTCGCGTTTCATGTGACGATGCACAAAGGCGTAATACATCCCCCCGAGCACCAGAACCGCTCCACCGAGCCAGAGTGAAACGTGTTTGACCTCGCCCCGCAACAGGCGCTCATCCTGGCCCATTTTGATGCCAATATAACAAAGCACAGAGCACCAAATCCCCGAACCCAACAGGGTATAGAGCGAGAAGGCCTTATAGCTCATGCGCACGATGCCTGCCGGAATGCCTATCAAGTGGCGCACCACGGGCATCAGCCTGGAAATCAGGATTCCGACCGAACCATAGTGCGATGCCCAACGTTCAGCTCCTTCAATTTTTTCAGGCGTGATGAGGACGTAACGTCCGTAACGCATCAGGAGCGGACGCCCACCGAGCCGGGCTGCCCAATACATCGCCGTCGCGCCCAGCCAGGACCCTAACATGCCCGCAATCACAATCCCGCTAAGAGTGAGTGGGATTTTTCCAGTGTAAGCCAGGTGCGCAGCGGGTGGGATGACCGCCTCGCTTGGCACAGGCAGAATCGAGCTCTCGATAGCCATCAGCAAGCCCACTAAAGGGTATCCGCCGCTCACCAGGGCGCCTCGATACCATTCCACCAACCGCGTAATCAACTCTGTCAGGGCTTTGAGCATGGGCGGGCGTTATAAATCAAAAACAGCGTGGTGGAAATGATTTACTTGAGGAGTCCCTGACATGAACTCCATCTTTAATCTGCGGATTCTTCTTCCTCTCCCCTTCCGAAGGGGAGGTACCCCGCTTTCAGCGGGGTCCGAGGCCAAAGGCCTCGCTTAAACCAGCCCACGGCCAGCGCCCTGGGAAGAGAAAACAACACTCCGCCTGCAGGCCAACAGCCTGCCTCATAGAGTCATCTATAAAGCAGGCCGTTGGCCTGCAACCATATCCACTTTGCACCCCGTTTCCCACGGCATTGCCGTGGGCTGGTATGAGGGACGCCTTTGGCGTCCTCGCACGCTGAAAGCGTGCTCCCTCAGTGTGTAATCCATCCCACGGTCCTCGCAGATAAAAGGAGCGTAGGCGGGACCATCAGCCAGTTTACCGGAGCGCGGCCCAGACCCTGTGCACGTCATCGTGGTCCTCTAACGCCTGCAAAAACTCGCCGGCCTCGGCTCGTTGGAACTCTGTCAGCTCGGGATAGTTCTTTGCGATGTAGCCGATCTCGCTCGTCACCACAGTCCAGCCGTTTTGTGAAAGCCATTTGGAAACAGTGTGGACAGCGGTCCGGTCGGTCAGGAACCTGGCGCCCGCGTATCCCTCGGGAATATCGTCGTTTTGCTCACGGGTGAGGGGCAGGACTTCGTTGGCGCCGGCCTCGATGGCGGCCGCTTCGATATCGACGTTCACGCCGGGGTGGCCGGCCTCCACAATGCCGGTGTGGTCGAAGAGAAACTTATTGCTGCCGGTCGTGCCGAGCTGGCCTTTGTTGCGGAAAAGGTTTCGAACCTCGGGCGCGGTGCGGTTTACATTGTCGGTATAAACCTCGACGATGACCGCGACCTTATGCGGAGCATAACCTTCAAAGACCACATGGTCCATCACCAGTTTTTCCGGACCGGTTCCCGCTCCCTTTTTGACGGCCCGTTCAATGACTTCGCGCGAGACGCTCTCTTTGCGGGCCTTTTCGACTGCTGCCGCCAGGCGCGCGTTGCCCTCGATGTCGGCGCCGCCCATTTTGGCGGCCACCATGATTTCGCGCACGAGCTTGCCGGTCGCTTGCGCCTTTTTCATCGAGGCGACCGCCCGTTTGGCATGTAACCATTGACGTCCCACGCCCGCAGGGTAGCAAACCGGCAGCACTGTTATCAACTCGCCGCAAGAGATTCTGGCCAATTCCAACGCGGGCTACTAGGATGGTCGGCGATGTCCGTGGCCTATGATCGACTACTCGAGGCCGCCATTCAGCATTTGCACGAGCTGAAGCAGAGCGGGGCACGCTTCGTCCCCGTCCATATCGAGACGCTGGCGCGTCTGACGCGTCCCGCGCCAACAAGCCCGACCCGGCCCCCAATCCATAGGCCGGCTCGCGCTCAACAACCGCCCACCCCACCGCGCTCTCCTATCGCATCGCGCGAACCGGCGGCTGCCAGGAGGGCGCTGGCCGCGCCAGTCGAGGAGCTGAACGCAAGCTCAGCCGATGCCCGCGCGCCTTCAATCCCGGCGCTCGGGGCGGAGGAGAAGCTCGCCGCCTTTGCAGCCGTGCGTCAACGCGCCCTGGCCTGCGTCAAATGCGCGAACTTGGCTGCCGCCCGAAAGAACGTGGTGTTCGGGGTGGGCGACATCAACGCCCAGCTCATGTTTGTGGGCGAAGCCCCGGGCGCCGATGAAGATGCGCAGGGCGAACCCTTCGTTGGCAGGGCCGGCCAGTTATTGACGCGAATTATCCAGACCATGGGCTTAAGCCGTGAAAGCGTGTACATCGCCAATATTCTCAAGTGCCGCCCGGACACACCCGGCTGGAGCGCGGGCAATCGCAAGCCCACCACCGAAGAGATGCAGACCTGCATCCCGTTTTTGCACGAGCAGATTGACCTTATCCGGCCGCGAGTGCTGGTCGCTTTAGGCGGGACCGCCGTCGAGGGGTTGCTGGGCAAGACCGCCGGAATCACCCGACTGCGCGGCCATTGGCAGAGCTACCGGGGCATTCCGTTAATGCCGACGTATCATCCGTCGTTTCTTTTGCGAAACCAGGCCCTAAGCGAGAAGCGCCGCGTCTGGGAGGATATGCTGCAAGTGATGGAAAGGTTGGAGATGCCGATCAGCGACAAACAGCGCAGCTTCTTTGCCAGATAGCAGGAACGGCTGGAGAAAACTTCTCGTAGCGGCGCTCAAAGCTCGGCTGTGACTAGATCATCGCCCCGGCAGCTTATTGCGCCAAATTGCAGTTCACCCTTTCTCCAAACCTTACCATGAACATCCTCAGCTTCAATATCACCGGTTCCCTTCCTCCACCTTTACGTCTTTCCTCTCTACGTCTCTGCGTTGAATCCCTCGGTTCCCATCAGCGTTCATTAGCGTTTATCAGCGTTCTCACCATCCGTGAAATCCGCGCACCCCCTGCTCACTACCCTCTCCACCTCAAATCCGCTTCTCCATGATGAGCGCGCTCTTTACTCGAAGCTGGTCGCGGAGCCGGCCTTTGACGCGAGCCACTTTTCGTAAGCGGCCTCACTCTCGACGGTGAGGAAACCCTGGGACATGCTGGAATGGCCATTGCCGCAGAGCTGGGCGCAATTGATTTGAAATCGGCCTTCTTCGGTCGGCCTGAACCAGATGGGGATGCGCATCCCGGGGATGGCGTCCTGGGTCACACGCAGCGCGATGACTTTAAAGGAATGAACGACGTCCTTGGACGAGATATAAATGATAACGGGACGCGTGGTGCCGTCGGGGTTTTTGACAAGCGGGACATGCATTTCGTTGAGGGTCTGGATGTCGTCCTTGCCATGCGGGTCGTTGGGGTCCACGCCAAACACGTTGTCCGGGGTCACCCAATGCATGTCTTGTTTTCCGAATATACCGTCTTTGCCGGGATAGCGGATGTTCCAGGCAAACTGCTGGGCTACCACCTGGATAACAGTCGATTCGCTTTCCTTGGGGAATTTATCAACTGCCCGGGCCCAGAAGGGAACGGCAATGGCCACCAGCAAGATGCCTTCAACCAGGGCGACGATGCCTTCGATCCAACTGGAGATGTGACTGCGCACGCCGAAATAATCCGCCTTGGGGTTGCGCGAGTGATGAAACCGGAAGAGCACGTAGGCGAAATAAGCTATCCAGCCGACGAACAGGACGATCATCAGCCAATGAACATAGATGATGAGGTCATCCACTTGCCGCCCGTGCTCGGAGGCCAGTACCGGCAGTCCAAGAAGTTTTTCCATCATAGAATTGTGCTGCGGTTAGGTCAGCGCCGGGTTGGTTTAAGCCGCTCACCAGAGAGCCGCCCACCTGTTCCGCTGCAACGCTCACGCGCGCGCGCCAGGGCTGGGCCTTTGCTGGACCCGCGCGCAGACCAGGCATCCCTGTGCCCGAGCACGGGCGCACTCCGGCGTTTTAGCGGGGCATCGTCCAGCCCCGCCGCAACCTCAGCGGCAATGGGCATGCGCGCGGATTTCCGGGCGAGATAAATGAAAAAGGCCGCTACGCCGCCCAACACCAGCACGATAGTGCCCAGCAGCGTGAAGATGCCCCAGTTCATGCCCGCTGCCAGGGGCGAATCGGATTGACCGTAACAGGCAGCGCAAGCGAGGGCTGAACCCCGCGCCAAAGTGGCAAGGGCCACAATAGCCAACCCAGGCACTCTGCAGAACCGCTTCGGCGGAACGATTGTTCTCATAGGTAACCAATGTCTTTAAGTTTCTTGAGGAAATAGCGTTCGTACAGGATAAGCGCCACGCCCGCCGCGAACGAGCCCAACCCAAACACCAGGTCGAGGGCCTGGCCGTTGGCCGACCAGTAATCCTTGAGCCCCCAAACGCCACAGCCGAAGGCCAGGGCGCAGGCGGCAGTGATGAAAATCAGATGGAATGCCTTAAGCGACATAATCAGTGGCGGATGGTGTGGTTTGGAAAATCGCTGTAGGACCACAGGATCAGGAACATCAACCCAATGAAAAAGAAAGCCGTAAAGGATAGAACGCCATAAACCATTTTGCGTTCCGAAATCAAGTGCATGAAGTAACCGGCCACCAGCGAGGCCTTGCAAATCGCGATAAGCAGGGCGACGGCAATGTTGAACTCGCGATTACCGAAAGGGATGTACGACGCTGCCACGGTCAGGAGCGTGCCGAAGATCAGCGCGTAAAAGACATAGAGATAGCGCCGGACATGCTGGCTGAAATGCTCGTCGTGCACGACGGTTCGGGGGCCAGGGGCGGGCTGGGCGGAACCGGCGGTCGATGCGTGTGCGTCCATAATATATTATAGCAAGTATAAGACAGGGAAGAGGAAAATCCAGACCAGGTCAACGAAGTGCCAGAACAAGCCGGAAACCTCGATGCGATTGGTGAATCGTTCCGGGTCGCGCCCCCACAGCTTGCTGCCGGGTCCCCAAAGGAACCCAATGACAATCGCCCCCCCAATGACGTGCAGCGCGTGCAGGCCGGTGAGCGTAAAATAAATCGCCGTATAGGTATTGTGCCAGGGACCATAGGTTTCCATGGAAGCAATTTGCGAGGCCTTGAAGGTCAGTTCCTCGTGCTTCACCGCCCGGGCTTCCGGCGAGCGGAGATCATAAATCTTTTTCAGCTCGTTCTGCAGTTCTTCACCGGTCTTGTTGGCAAAGTTGACGACAAATCCGTGAATGGTTACCTCACCGGTTTTCTTAGCGAGGTCGAAGTCCTTGGATTTCTCGACGAGGTGGCCGTCGGCGGTGCGGCCATCGGCCAGGGTAATCGAGTAGTGCATGAATTTATCGTGATACTCGTAGGACTTGATGCCAACGAAGGTCATGGCCAGCAAGAGGGTACAGGCGTGGAAGAACTTGAAGCGGCCCAACTGGTTCATCTTGCAGGAAGCCCAGGCCATGACGGTGGTAATGCTGGAAGTAATCAGGACCAGGGTATTGCAGGTGCCGATGGGGATGTTCAGCCAGCCATGCGGCCAATAGCCCTCAGGAGCCCCCACCCGCAGCAGGATGTAGGACGAAAACAGCGCGCCGAAAAGCATCACTTCAGACGCCAGGAAAAGCCAGATGCCCACCTTGGCATTGTACAGGCCGGTATCAGCGCGGGGTTCGACGGTATAGGGAATATCCATAGATGCAATCAGTCTGGCTCGTTTTGCGGCGTAAAGTCCTTTGCGTGGCCGGGGACGCTGTATTCATAAGGGCCGCGATGGACGACCGGAGCGGTGGCGAAGTTGCCGTGGGGCGGCGGGGTTGGCGTCTGCCACTCGAGCGTGGTGGCATCCCAAGGATTATCGGAATTGGTTTTCGGCCCGTTGTTGATGCTCCAAAACACATTAATCATGAACGGGATTTGGGCGAGGGCCAAACCCACAGCCGCCCAGAGGATGTAGGTGTGCAGGGCCATGATATGATCGCTCAACCCGCCGATGGCGCCCGGCACGTGCGCAGCGGAGTAATTGGCGCCCCCGTCAGCCATGCGCCGCAACATGCCGGCCATGCCCTGGGCGAACATCGGCTGGAAGATGAGGTTCATAAAAATCAGCGAGGACCAGAAATGCACCTTGCCCCAGAACTCGTTCATGAACCGCCCGGTCATTTTCGGGAACCAATAATAGATGCCGGCGAACAGGGCGAAAATGGTGCCCGGAGCGACGATGTAATGGAAATGAGCGATGACGTAATAGGTATCGTGCAGGTGAATATCGCTGTAACTGAACCCCAGGGGCAACCCAGTCAAGCCGCCAATGCCGAACATAGGTAGGAAGGCCATCACAAAGAGCATCGGGGTATTGAAGCGAATGGAGCCTCCCCACAAGGAAATGAACATGCAGGTCAGGATGATCACCGAAGGGATCGAGATGATCATGGTGGTGGTCTGGAAGAAGGTGGCTATCCGGGTGCCCATCCCGGTCAAATACATGTGATGTGCCCAAACAATGAACGAGAGAAACCCGATGGTCAGGACGGAATAGACCAGCGATTTATAACCCCAAATCGGCTTCCGGGTGTTGTTAGCAATGATTTCAGCAACGATCCCCATCGCCGGCAGGATGAGCACATAAACTTCCGGATGCGCCAGGAACCAAAACAGGTGCTGCCATAACAAGGGATTGCCGCCCCCGCTGACGTGGGCCAGTTGCCCGCCCACCGCCAGGCCCGTCGGCAGGAAGAAGCTCGTGTGCGCCACCTTGTCCATCAACTGCAGGACCGCCGCGGCTTCCAGCGGGGGAAAGGCCAGCAACAGCAGGAACGCCGTCACAAATTGCGCCCAAACAAAAAAGGGCAGACGCATCCACGTCATTCCCGGCGCCCGCAATTGGATGACGGTCGCGATGAAGTTGACCGCTCCCAACAGCGAAGAGGAAATTAAACAGACCATGCCAATAATCCAAAAAGTCTGGCCGTCGGTTGGAACGACCTCGGCGAGTGGCGGGTAGGAAGTCCAGCCAGCCTGGGCCGCCCCGCCCGGGATGAAAAAACTCATAAACATGATCAGCCCCCCCAGCACATAAAACTGGTAGCTGGCCATATTGACGCGCGGGAAGGCCATGTCCGGCGCCCCGATCTGCAATGGAACCAGGTAATTGCCAAAAGCGGCAAAGGCCAGCGGCACGATCGCCATAAAAACCATGATCGTCCCGTGCATTGCGCCGAACATGTTGTAAAGGTCAGGCGAGACCGTCCCTTTCGAGGCGACATTGCCGAAAATCGATTCCAGCAACGGGCCCAGGACTGGCACGGGCTGGCCCGGATGCGCTATCTGCCAGCGCATGATAAGCATCAGGCAAAGGCCGAAGAAAAGAAAACAGAGCGCCGTCAGCCCGTACTGGATGCCGATGATCTTATGGTCGGTGGAAAAGACGTATTTGCTCCAGAACCCGGCCTCGTCATGGGCGGTATCGTGGAGGGTAGGGTGCGGGATAGCGGGAGTAGTGGCCTGCATGTCGTCGCTGATGTTATGATTTAGTATATCTAATTCAACTTATCTTGCCATTGCAAAAGCAAATATTGTATTAGTGCGTTTTACCCTGTCAACTGGCTTTCGTCGGGAGTTGCCATTCCTTATCTAGCGGGTTTTGTCCAACACCATCGCCCCCAGCAGCAATGGCAGGTACAAGATCGAGAAATAAAATAACTGGCGCGCGCGGGGGATGGTCAACTGGCGGGCAAAGCGGACGGCGCACCATAAGAACATCAGGCCAAGGGTCAAGGCCCCGAAGAAATAAATGGGCCCGGTGAGTTTCAGCAGAAATGGGGAGAGGCTGACAGGCAGCAAGACGAGGGCGTGGGCGACGGCCTGGTGTCCAGTGCGGCGACCTTCGGGGTCGATGACGGAGAGCATTTTGAAGCCGGCGCGGGCGTATTCGTCGCGATAAATCCAAGCGATGGCCATGAAATGAGGGAGCTGCCACAGAGCCAGGATGCCGAAGAGGGCCCAGCCCGGCGCATCGAGCTGGCCGCGCGCGGCAGTCCATCCCATGAGGGGGGGCAAACCGCCGGGTATAGCGCCGACGGCGGTGTTGAGCCAGGTGACCCGTTTGAGCGGGGTGTAAATGAATAAATAACTGAGCAGCGATGCGGCCCCAAGCAAGCTGGTCGCGAGATTGACCGCCAGCGCTAGGTAAACCAGTCCGACCGCAGCAGTCGCCCAGCCGACGAAGAGAACCGTTACCGGTCTGAGCCGGCCCGAGGGGAGCGGGCGGTCGTGTGTGCGGCGCATCCGCGCATCAAACTCGCGCTCGGACAACTGGTTGAGGGCGGATGCGCCGGCGGCAACCAGAGCGGTCCCCAGGACGGTGTGGACCATGAGCAGCCAGTTGACTGCGCCGCGGGAGCCGATGTAAAAGCCGACCAGGGTGGTGAGCAGGACGAGGAAGGTCAGCCGGGCTTTGAACAGGTCGGCGTACACGGCAACCCAGCTCTTGTCCGGCGCAGCGGCGCGGAGTAATGATTGGGCCGTGGCTCTCATCGAGCGGGTTGCAGGATGAAGTGGGCTGCGGCAGGGCGCGACCTATTAATCGATGACTGAACAGTTGGGTTAGCTACACAGGTGCTACTCGGCATAAAAATCTTCAACTCTATTAATGATTACATCGGCTTAGTCCAGTCCGCCTACGGGCCAAGGACGTTGGGGCCAGCGCGCAGCGGACAAGGTGCCGGAGGCGACCAAGTCTTCCACCGGCGAATGATCAAACACGGGCTGCCAAAATGACATTATACATACAATCATGGCCAGCGCCAGTGAGAGAGCGCCAACCAGCACGTGGGCTGTGGCGATGTCGGCCGCCTTGTCGGACCAAATTGTCGCCGCGCCCAAGAGGGCCTGGACTATTATCAGCGCGCTCCAGGCTAAGGTCAGCCTGCTGATGGGATGGTTAGTGCCGAGGCGGCGACGGGCCAACCCGGCGCAAAGGGCGACCAGCCCAAGAATAAGGGCTGCCATCAACCTGTGGAGCATTTGAAGGAGGATTTGGAAAGCAGTAATTAAATGGACGGCCAGCACCTCGATGCGCTGCTGGTTATAGCGCGCCACAGACTGGGGGTCCATCGCGGGCCAGAGTTTGCCGTAGGCCATGGGGAAGTCGGGAATAGCCAGACCGGCGTGTTGATGGCGCATGGTCGCGCCTAAAACAAGCTGAGCCAGGATTAATAGGGCGGCGGTCAGCACGAGGCGCGACAACCATAAGGGCGGGCGGAACCCGGCCTCTAGCCAATGACCGGAAGCGGCTGCCTCTTGCCATGCGCGGCTGGTCAATAGGGCCAGCGCGCAGGTGAGGGCAAAAAAGAGTTGCGCCAGGGTGGCGTGGAAGATGCCAATTTGGTCTTTGAACAGAACGACGCGCAACCCGCCCAGGACACCTTGAAGCACCACCGCCACAAAAGCCGCCAGGCCGCATCGGCGCATCCAGCGCGGGCTCGGCTCGCAACGGGGCCAGACACGGCTCGCAAAGAATGCGCTGAGGCCCGTGACGCCAAGAACGATCGCATCGGTCCAATGTTTAGGCGCCATCAGCACGGTCCCAATGGCCAGTGCCAGAAGCCCCAGACCTGTCCAGCGCAAGAATGGGCGGGCGCTCCGCCCGTAAAGCCAGAGGGCCAGGATGGCAGTCAGTAGGCCCACACCTGAAGCCAGCAAGCGGTGGGTGTGCTCATAAAAGACACCGCCAACCCATTTCGAGAACGGGAAAAAGAACATGTTATACCCGTAGGTATTGGGCCAGTCCGGCACGGCCATTCCGACACCGTGGCTGGTGACCAATCCGCCCGCTCCCAGCAGCAGAAACGTGGCGCCGGCTGTGAGCACAGCAAACCGGTGCAGGCCAGGACAAATTAAACTGCCCTCCCGATTTCCCACCGGAAGCACTTTTCTTTCGTTCATTGACAGATGCCGCTCGACCAAAAACTTACTTGGCTTCGAGTGTAAAATCGACCTTTGCAGGCTGGCCTTCTTTGACCTCAACCTCCTGTGTTGCGGTCCCGGCCTTGCGATGCGCTGCCTGAATGGTGTACTTGCCTGCAGGAACATTCTCGATTTTGAACGAGCCGTCCTCGCCCGACACGGCGAAATAAGGATGATCGAACACGCTTGCCCAGGCAAACATCCAGGGGTGAACATCGCATTTAAACTTGAGGAACATCTCCGGGTCGTCGAAAGAGAATGTCAGGTCGGCGCCGCCCGGCATTTGGGCCATGTTCTGTTCCTTGTTGCTCGGGGCAGTGGGCAGGTCATGCACATTGTGCAGGACCTGGTCGGAATTCCGCACCGTGATCTTTTGATGGGTCTGGACGGCAAAAATCTGGGGATGATACTCGCATCCCTTCTGATCGAGCACCACAGCCGGAGCCGAAGCGCCGGTGGATTTGCCGGTGATGCCCTGCAGCGAAACGACCACATCGGCCAGGCCGTGGTTGGAGCCGACGACATAGAAATGGGTCGTAGGCATCGTGTTGGGATAGAGCTTGCCGCAATTAGGGTCGTCCTTGAGCGGGGTGATGTCCTTTTCTTTGGGCGGGGTTCCTTTGAGAGTGACGGTGCCGATGATTTCACCCGCAGTGGCCAGGTGCAGAGAGCCCGCCAGTGCGGCGATGAAGACAACAGTAGTAGTTTTATTCATAAATGCGCAAATGGTCCGAGAAAAATCCGAGGAAGAATAGCACCCACGACAAGGGATCGCAAGCGGATTGTAGTTTGAATAACTGGAAGTATAAATACGCCTAATAATCGCTCGGGACGGGAGGGTTCCATTGCAGCGGAATTCCTTTGTTTTGTTTTTCAACCGGTTACGTTCTCATTGGCGGGCGCAAGCGAGCGAGAGCGTCTGTGAAATCTTCAGGAAACGGGGCTTCGCAACCCAACCGTTTGCCAGTGCGCGGATGGATAAAGGCCAGGCGCAAGGCATGCAGCATCTGACGCGGTGCCAGGTAACCGGTCAGGTCCCCCAGGCGCTGATTCTGGCGCTGACCGTAGGTGGAGTCGCCTAGCAGCGGGTATCCCAGGAACTTGAAATGCACTCGAATCTGATGGGTCCGCCCGGTGTGCAAGCGGGCTTCAACCAGTGTGGTGCCGCGCAACCGTTCCAGCACCCGATAACTGGTGTGCGCTTCGCGCCCGAATTCCTCGTCCACCGCCATGCACTTGCGATGCGAGGGATGTCTGGCGATGGCAGCCCGGATTTCCCCCCGCTCACGCTCCATCTCGCCGCACACAATCGCATTGTAAATCTTTTCCACCTTTCGGCCGGCAAACTGGGCGGACAACGCGAGATGGGTTGCGTCGCTTTTGGCTACGACCATGCAGCCGCTGGTGTCTTTATCCAGACGATGGACGATCCCAGGACGGGCCACCCCACCGATACCGCTCAGTTCTCCGCGGCAATGATGCAGCAGCGCATTGACCAGGGTGCGGGTTTCGTGGCCTGCTGCAGGGTGAACCACCAATCCCGGCGGTTTATTGAGCACCAACAAGGCCTCGTCCTCATATAGAATCTCCAATGGAATCGCTTCGGGGAGCGCTTGGTCCGGCTGCGCCTCCGGCCAATGGACCTGAACCTGCTCGCCTGCGCGCGGGGTATGGGTCGGTTTGACCACCCGGCCATTGATGCGGATATGGCCCTCCTGGATGAGGCGCTGGATGGCCCCTCGGGAGACAGCCGGGAAATGGCTTTTTAACCAGGCATCCAACCGTTCGGAAGGCAATGATTGCTCAATGCTTATGACTTCAGTGCGCGATGGCATCGATCAATAAAGAGAAACTATCCAAGGCAGGAGTTTTATTTTGCGACAGCCGATGCGGGCCCTTTGGCATCGCGCTCGTTCCGCCAGGTCATCAAAAAGATCAATCCCACACCCGTGCAAATAGCGCTGTCGGCCACATTGAAAGCGGGGAAACCCAGCTCGGTCCCGCCTCGTTGCTGGAGGTAAAAGTAAAGAAAATCAATGACATGATGGCGGAACAGGCGGTCGATGAGGTTCCCGACGATTCCACCGAAGATTAAGCCAAAGGCGACCTGGCCCAACAGCGTGCGTGAATCAAAGTGGTGCCGGCTGAAAAAGAGGATGAGCAAAGCCAGCAAGGCGATAACAGCCAGGGCCTCGTTATTGCCCCGGAACAGACTCCAGGCGGCCCCCGTATTGGCCCAATGAACAAATTTGAAGAAGCCCTCAACCACTACTTTCTCCTGGGCGTAGCCCAGCAAGCGCAGGACAATTCCCTTGGTCAGTTGGTCCAAACCGATAACCAGCAGAGCAATCAGCCCAATGCGCCGATTGGGTGTCATGAAAGGGGCTTGCTCCGAATAGACCGAATCCATCTCATTCCTACAATACACGGGAATCTAATGGAATAGGGCAGTGGGAACAACCACTTTTGTTATCCAAAGTAGCCGGGCTCGTTACCTGGTTTCCATTTGATGTTGCAGCCAATACTGGGCCGCTGCTGGGCAGGAACCGGCTTGCCCCCGAGGACCGCGTCGAGGGCGGCGCGCAAGTCTTTGCCTGTGACGGGGATGCTGCTGCCGGGGCGGCTGTCATCCAATTGCCCCCGATAAACCAACTGTTGGCTGGCATCGAACAGGAAGAAGTCGGGAGTGCAAGCTGCCCGATAAGCCTTTGCGACCTCCTGGGTTTCGTCATAGAGGTAGGGAAAAATGTATCCAGCGGCTTTGGCTTCTTCGGCCATTTTGGCCGGGCTGTCTGCGGGGTAATGTTCAACGTCGTTGGAACTAATCCCAACAATGGCAGCGCCCCGCGGCATGTACTCGCGAGCGACCTGCGCCAGCCCGGAGCGGATGTGCCTTACATAAGGGCAGTGATTGCAAATGAAGGCCACCAGCAATGCCTCGGCCCCGTTGAAGTCATCGAGCGAAACGCTCTTGCCGGTGGTATCCGGCAGACGAAACGCAGGCGCGCGCGCGCCCAAGGCAAGCATCGTGGAATTCACTGCAACCATGCCCGAATTTGCAACCAGAGGGCTCTGCTGTCGAACGAAAATCTTCCCATTAGGGCCGGGTTATGCCCAGCGCGCTCTCGAACTCGGTGGAGAACTTGGAGACTGAGGCGGTGATTTTGGCCGGTTGTTCAGAAAGGGTGGCCATCATGCGCTCGGCCAGTTGCGGTTTGTGGTGGATCAACTCGACGGCCGCAACAATCAGTGACAAATGGTTATTTATGTCATGGCGCATGGTCGATAGCTTGCGATTCAGCTCCTCGAGCTGTCCTGCGGTTAAAGTAACTGGCTCAGTAGGCAAACCCATTTTTTAGCCGTAAAGATGTGCCCAAAAAGTCCCTAAAGGCAAGGGGTTTCGGCAAATCAGATCGAGTCGGGATTCACCGCGCCTCTGGGCCCTTTAATGCCGCATCGAGCCTCAGGCCGGCGTGTCCGGCGAAAATGCGCCGGATAACCTCCTCGATCGGGACCTCCTGAATATCAATATCAGTGATGGGCAATTCATCCAACAAGGCCTTGCAAACCGCTATGACCCGCTCGCGCTTGACCTTGAGTTGGATGGCGCCGGGATTGCGTTCGAGGACCTCGCCGTATTTTGCCAGGTCTTGGGCCAAACAGTCGGCTGGCCCCGCGCACCGGATGGTGACCAGCTTGGAATCTGCAAAGCGGTCCACCACCGTGGCAAGCCGGCCATCGAAGAAGATGGCGCCATGGTCGATAATGATCACCCGATCACACAATTCCTGAATATCAGCCATATAATGGCTGGTGAGCAGGATAGTGGTTTTTTTGGTGGCATTGTGTTCTCTTAGGAACTCGCGCACCGTTTTCTGTGAAATGACGTCCAATCCGATCGTCGGCTCATCCAGGAAAAGAACTTTGGGCTGGTGCAGCAGCGAGGCTATCAGTTCCATTTTCGTTCGCTCACCGAGCGACAGCTCGCGCACGCTCACGTTCAGCTTGTCGCTCACCGAAAGCAACTGGCTCATCTCCGCTACGCGGCTTTCCATCGTGTGGCGCGCAATCCCGTAAATCTGAGCGTTCAGTTCGAACGATTCGCGGGCGGGCAGGTCCCACCAAAGCTGGTTTTTTTGCCCCAGCAGAAGGGCAAACTGGCGCCGGTACCCATCGTCGCGTTCCCAAGGCACGTAACCCAATACCCGGGCTGAGCCGCTGGTGGGATAAAGCAAACCGGAGAGCATCTTAAGTGTGGTTGTTTTGCCGGCCCCGTTTGGCCCTAGAAATCCGACCAATTCTCCCGGTTGGATAGTGAAGCAAACCTCGTTGACGGCCAGGGTCTGCTCGTACGTGCGTCTGAAAAGACCTTTGACTGCCCCGGAAAAGCCCGGCTGCTTTTTGTACGTGCGGAAGGCTTTGGTCAGGCCCTTTACTTCGATGGCAGGCATACCGCCGAAGCTAACCTAAGGACAGCCCTAGCGCATGAGCTGCTTTTCGAGGTAGCTGACCACTTGCCGGACATTGGCATCGACCTCCATCCGATCCTTCACCAGCCGGCAGGCGTGCAGCACGGTCCCGTGGTCACGTCCGCCGAAGGCCTCGCCAATTGTGCTGAGCGAACTCTCGGTCATCTGGCGCGAAAGGAACATGGCAACCTGCCGCGGGAACGCAATATTCTCAGGCCGTCGTTTGCTGGTCATATCGGCCAGGCGGATGTCAAAATGCTCGGCCACTTTCTTTTGAATGACCTCGATGCTGATCGAGTAGCGGCCCTCCTCGTGCAGCAATTCGCGCAGGAGGCCCTCGACCACTTCCAGGCTCAGTTTCTTGCCCGTGAGCGCCGCGTACGAGGCGACACGAATCAGGGCCCCTTCCAGCCGGCGGATGTTGGTCCGAATCCGATTGGCCAGGAAGTTCATGATTTCATCGGGCAACTGGACGCCCATGAGTTGGGCCTTCTTATTGAGAATGGCCAGGCGCATCTCCACATCCGGCGGCTGGAGGTCGGTGACCAGCCCCCACTCGAAACGCGAAACCAGGCGATGCTCGAGATTCTGTATTTCGCTGGCCGGGCGGTCGCAAGTCAGGACGATCTGTTTGTGCCCTTCGTGCAAGGTGTTAAATGTATGGAAGAATTCCTCCTGAATCCGCTCTTTACCGGCAAGAAACTGGATATCGTCGATCAGCAAGACATCCGTTTGCCGATACCTTTTTCGGAACTTGGCCAACTGGTTGTTCTGAATTCCATCGATGTACTCGTTGGTGAATTTTTCCGATGAGACGTAAGCGACTCGGGCGCCTTTCTTATGGCTGAAGACGTATTGGCCGATGGCATGCAGCAAATGCGTCTTGCCCAATCCCACCCCGCCGTAGAGGAACAGGGGGTTGTATGATTTGCCAGGGGACTGCGCTACGGCCAAAGCAGCGGCATAGGCAAAGTTGTTGTTGTTCCCGACAACGAATGAATCAAACGTATTCTTGGGATTGAAGCTGAAATCGTGCAGAGCGGCGTTGCGCTCGGGCGCCGCCTCAGCGAGTTTGGCTTTTTCGGCGGGCGGAGCCGCAAGCGGCTGCGGCTGGCTGCCATTGCTGGAGCCCACCCTGAATTTGATCTGAAGTTGGCGGCCCGAGGCCACAGCTACCACATCCTGCAGTAGCCCCATATAATTGTCCTTGAGCCAGACTTCGCAAAAATCATTCGCGACCTCCAGCACAAGATTTGTGTCTTCCTGGCCACACGCCCTCAGTGGCGCAAACCACAGATTGTAAGTGTCCGCAGCCAGCATGGAACGTAAATGTTCCTGGGCTGAACCCCAAATCTTCTCAGCGGAAGTTTGCATTTTCGTGTCTCAAAAGCCCGTTTTTCGGGCATTTTATTCACTTGGCACTTACCGCGCTAAAAAAGTGGTCTCAACCCCTTGCCCATACGGCCAAAGTATTTGCAAGCCAATCAAATCCGCATTCCATGTCGAGGCCATTGTTAAAAGTAGCACTAAATGTTTTAATCTAGTTTACTGCAATTCAAGTACTTGCGAAAGCGATCCAACAGAACTCGACCAAGGGCTCTTTTCTATGCCCAAAACCTGCGGGCCGAACCGAGTGCCGGATGGAGTTTGTAGGAAATTGGGAGACAACTTGCGAGGACAACATATTAACTTTTGTTCACGAGTTATTCACAGGCCATTTTGACCGATAAATTCAGGCAATTCTTTCGGTTTTTCGACTAGGCGCATGCTTCGAAAACTTTTCGTTTCCAACCATGCTTATACATCGTAGTAGAGATAGAACTCATATGGATGGGGCCGGAGGCGCAAGGCGTCATGCTCCTTGCGTTTGGCTGCTATCCACATGTCCAGAAAATCCGACGTGAACACGTCGCCCTTGAGCAGGAACTCGTGGTCTTTCTCGAGGCAATCCAGGGCCTCACCCAGGCTCCCCGCCACATTGGGCACCTTCTTCAACTCTTCGGGCGGCAGTTCG
>DASYZB010000110.1 GCA_035946615.1 Verrucomicrobiia bacterium | reverse complement strand
AAAGACCCAATCCGGCCTACGGCCTACTTGGTACTGCCCCATTCAGTAGCGCTCCTGATCCCTACCCATGGAATCAGAACATCGTTTGATCCTGCTCCCCCTCGCCGCGCCCGCAGCACCAGTTCGCTAAGGATCCGGGCGAAAACACGCACCGCGCTGAATAGTCTTTACAACCTGCGCGTCCGAATCCTTATTGTGCCTGGTCGCGGCCTGCACCGGTCGAATTACGCCAAAAAAATCAAATATTCCAATTATGAAAAACACGCTCACGGTTGTCGCCCTGCTCACTGCCACGTTGATCGCGCCGCTCGCTTCAAGGGCTGCCGATGATGAAAAGGATTTCCAGCCCTTGTTCAACGGAAAAGACCTGACGGGCTGGAAGCTACGAAATCCCAACGGCCATCACTCCTGGAGCGTGTTGCCCGGAGGCATTTTAAAAAATACCGTGGAACACGGCATGCATGGAACCGACCTGGTCACTGAAAAGAAATTTTGGAATTTCACCGTGCGTTACGAGTATATGACACCCGAAAACTCCAATAGCGGCTTTTACCTTCGTGGCCGGCATGAAATTCAAATTCTGGGCGATTACAAGACCGGCCATCCAACGATTAGCGGTAACGGGTCGATTTACAATTTTAAGGCCCCCGACCAGTTCGTCACCAAACCTGCGGGGGAATGGCAGACGGCCGAGGCCACTATCATCGGCGACCGCATCACGGTCATTATGAACGGGGTCAAAATTCATGACAACGTCCAGTGCGACCGGGCCACCGGAAGTGAAATCGACGATAAGGTCAATGAGCCAGGGCCTATCTTCCTCCAGGGCGATCATGGGACCGTCAGTTTCCGCAACATCCGCATTAAAGAACTCCCCGCCCAGTGAGTTCTGCGGCTTATCACGAGGCCATCGCCGAATTTATCCGAGTCAATGCCAAACCTCCGGATAAATTCAGTCACCAGCCGCGCCTGTATCATCTGGCCACGGCACTGGCAGAGGGGGAACCTTTTGATGATGATGTCCTTTATGCAGCGGCCTGGATGCATGACCTGGGCGTATTCATCGGGCATCGTCCCGAGGGCCCTGAGCAATTAGCCAGGTGGGACCACATCGCTTACGTGAGGCAAAAGGGTCCTGCCTTGCTTCAGAGTCTGGGTTTTCCACAAGAGAAAATCCCGGCGGTGCTCGAGGTGATTGACACACACCTGCCTTCGGGAAAGCCACAATCTTTTGAAGGGGTGTTGCTGCGGGACGCGGACATTCTCGAGCAATTAGGGGCAGTGGGTATTTTGCGTCTGGTCAGCAAAACTGGCCGAGACACGCGGTTTATCCGGTTTAACGACGCGCTGCGGGCGCTGCAGAAGAATGCAGAGACTTTGCCGGCCCGGCTGCTCCTGCCAAAGGCGCGGGAGCTCGCGCAAGGGCGCATCCAGTTAATGAAGGCCTTTCTCGATGCGGCCCACGAAGAGGCTGGGGGAATCGAGTTTTAACAGTCAAGCGGCCTGAAGTTCCTTGTTGCAATCGAGACGGACAATCGGCACCTTTTGCTGCCCAGGTCGGGGCGTAGCGTAGCCTGGTAGCGCGCTTGTTTCGGGTACAAGAGGTCGTGAGTTCGAATCTCACCGCCCCGACCATTTTTCGCGTTCCGCGTGAAGGTGATTTATCAATTCCCCTCAATCCTCGAGCGGATTGATCCGGGGGCAATGTTCTCGAAAGACCAGCCCCTCGAAGTCGAATTGGGCAGTGGGGATGGTTCATTTCTAGTCGAATATGCCGCACAGAATCCTGACCGCAATTTTATTGGAGTCGAGCGATTGCTGGGCCGCATCCGCAAGATGGAGCGCAAGGCGGCACGCGCCGGTCTGGCCAATTTACGCGGCGTCCGCATCGAGTCCTCCTATTTTTTAAAATCTCTGTTGCCGCCGCATGGGGCATCCGCCTTGCACATTTATTTCCCGGACCCGTGGCCCAAGCGGAAACATCAGCGCCACCGGTTGATTAACGAGCATTTCCCGGCGCTGGCCCATTCCGCCCTTGCCCCTGGAGGCGTGGTCTATGTGCGCACCGACGATGCGGATTATTTCCAGCAGATGAGAGAATGTTTTTCCTCCAGCCCATTTTTCCGCAGTGTTGAAACGCCGCAGGCCTTGGCGGGGCTGCTGACCGATTTCGAGAGTGAATTCCGTGCCCGAGGTGTGCCCACGCTGCGCGCGGCCTGGCAGGGGCGTTAGTACCTTCACACGTCGATAATCGGGCCGCCGCCATTGTGGCCGGAGCCAGGGGGCCGACGCCGGCGTTCCATATGAATCCGGGAGCTGCCGCTACCGGTCAGGGAATTGAGAATCAGGGAAACGAAGCTGATAACGAGTGCTCCCAAAAAAGCCGCACCAAACCCATCCACATAAAAATGCGGCTTGAGCAGGAACCCCACGAAGTAGAGAACCAGGGCGTTGATGACAAAGAGAAACAAACCGAGGGTAAAAATGAGCAGAGGCAAAGCCAGCACCAGAAGCACCGGGCGCAGGACGGCATTAAGGATGCCCAACAGCAGCGATGCCGCCAGAACGTCCAGGCCTCTCTGATAATGGATGCCGGGGACCATATAAACGGCCACCAGCACCGCCAGAGTGTTGATGACCCAGCTTTGGAGAAATCGTTTCACACATTTTATCGGGCGGCTCCAACCGGCGCTCCGAAAAGATCAGGCAACGACAATCGGATGACAAGGAGCAAAACAACTGCTCTTACGACTGCTTGACGCTGGTCCGCTGCTTGAGCCAATCGAAATCGGCTGGGGGCGAGGCTGGAAAGGCGGGGAGTTTGATATGGCGCACCGGTTTAATGGTGTCGGGAACGAGCCAGCGATGGGGCTCGATATGGCCGTCAGCAAACGAGAGATTGGCTGCTCCGTTATGATAGGAAGCGGGCAGGTTGCCCCACGAATAGGTTTCCAACCGGTTCACAAAGAAACCGTCGTTGATCGTATCGGCGTGTTCATCCAGAAAGACGAAAATCAACGACGGACTTCGAATATCGGTCTTTTTGAAGAATTGGACGTATTGTGGATTGAATTGGTTGGTCAATTCGCCCGGATTGCCGACCATCGCGTTCATGGACATGCTGCGGATACGCGGCCCGTTTGGGGCCGGTTCCCTGTCCGCAGGGCACTTAAAAATCTGCCACGAGCGGTTGGCGTAGGGGCCAAGTTTGGCTTGGGTCAGCAGGATCACATTGGTGTTGTCATTACTGGCTTGCCAGTCCTCCACATTGTTCGCCCAGGTCTGACGGCGCAGGATGGTTTCGGGAACGCCGTGATTATTGACCAGCCAATCATTGTTGTCGTCGGCGTATAGAATCCAGGCCAAGTGAAGCTGTTTGAGATTGTTCGCGCACTTCATAGATTCGGCCTTTGCCTTGGACTTGGCCAGCACGGGCAGCAACAGGGCGGCAAGGATTGCGATAATCGCGATGACAACCAGCAACTCGATCAAAGTGAACGCCATGGGGCGGCATGTTCCGAGCCGGAGGCGCGTCAACCCAGGGCTGTTCGTTAGGCGGTTTCTCATTTCGGTAGTATGCATAACACTAGAAAACCGGGCGCCACACCACGCTGCTCCAGTCCGCGCGATTGGGGCGCTTCATCTTGAAATCCGTCCTCGGCGGGGCCGATGAAGATAACGGACCAGGTGGGTAGTGTCCGAGGCGCCAATTTCGTCCGCGAGTCCACCCAGTGCAGCAGCCACCGCCCTTACATCGTTCGGTGGCACGCTGCTCCAGTCCCCGAAGATAACGCCGGCATGCGGTCGCTCTTCCGCCGCCCATTGCCGTAGCAGGTCCGAGACTGTTTGTTGATCATAGGTGAACCAAAGCCGCCCTTCTTCATAGCAGGCCGAAAGAATGTCCTCGTCCTCGGCATGCAATAAAGACCCCTCACGCCAGTCCGCCAGATGGACAACATCTACCGCGCGGAGCCGTTTCTGTAATGCGCCGGCAATTGCCTTTTCCACATGGCTGTCGAGCAGGAGCTTCAATGCCGCCTCTTGGGCTTTGGCCGGAGTCGGATAGCTCCACTTGGTACGCGCTTGGGGCGTGTGGCAGCATCTTGCTTCTGGATCCAACGCCGGTTGGCAGCTTCGTGGTCGGCTGCGGCATCGATTTCATCCTGAAACGTCTCGGCATAGGCCAACGCGGCGCGGACATGAGCCAGCGGCACATCGAACCGGTGCGCAAAGCGCTCAGCGCCTAGCCCCTTTCTCAAGGCCTGCACAACCCAGGAGACCGTAAAGCGGGTGCCGCGCAAGTAGGCTACCCGGCCCCCGGCGGTATCGCGCAAGTCAATGAGGGGAAAATCCCGGCGGCGCAGACCTTCTTCAAGCAGGCGCGCGCCGACTTGGGCCGGTTTATGGCCAAAACGGGCCGCCAGCCGAACCAAACCCTGCCGCACCTCTTCCGGAACGCGCAAGGTCATGACCGCGGTCTTACTCATGAGTTTTAATGTTGCCACCGAAAGGTCCAAAGGAAAAGCGAAAAGCAAACATTTGTAACTTTTGAAACTTTACAGAGCCTCTCGGCGTCGGCTGCTACATTTTCAAAACACGCTCTTACACCCATCCCTTGCGAACCAGCCAGGTCTTGACCAGTTGCGTCAGGCCCACATAGCAGAGCAGGGTGGCGCCCAGGATGGGCCAATAGACCAACGGCAAAGGCACGAAACCTAGAAAGGAAGCCAACGGAGAAAAGGGCAGATACGCTCCAATGGCCATAATCAGCAGGGTGGTCATGGTCAGTTGCCAACTGGCGCGGGATTGGATGAAGGGCAGGGCGTTGGTGCGGATCACATGGATGATTAAGGTCTGGGTCATGAGCGATTCGACAAACCAACCGGTGCTGAACAGCGCGGCGGCGTAGGTCTTGTTCGGATCGTGGGTTGGTGGGAAGTGTCCTAGTAATGCGGGCGGAGGTGTGAGGCCGAGTTGGTTGCATTTGAAGACGAACCACATCACCAGGTAGGTCGTATAATCGAAAATCGAACTGATGGGCCCGATGAAAATGATGAATTTCGCAATCTCCCCAATGTGCCAGGGACGCGGCCTGTTGATTTGTTGCGGGCCCACATTATCGGTCGGGATGGGGACCTGTGAGAAATCGTACAGGAGGTTATTGGTAAGAATCTGGACTGGCTGCATGGGCAGGTACGGCAGCCAGGCGCTGGCGCCGATGACGCTGAACATATTGCCGAAGTTTGAACTCGCGCCCATCCGGACGTACTTGAGGATATTGACAAATACTTTGCGCCCCTCGAGCACCCCTTCTTCAAGCACCAGCAGGCTCTTCTCCAGCAGAATCACATCGGCCGATTCCTTGGCGATATCGACGGCGTTATCGACGGAAATACCCACATCCGCCGCGCGCAATGCGGGCGCGTCGTTGATGCCGTCGCCCATAAACCCAACCACATGCCCGCTGCGCTGCAGGGCTTGAACGATCCGTTGCTTATGGGCGGGGGAAAGCCGGGCAAAAATATCCGTGCACTCGACCGCCTCGGCTAATTCCGCGTCGGACATGGCTTCGACCCGGCTGCCCAGGAGAATCTTTTCGGCGCTGATGCCCACTTCCCGGCAGACTTTGCGGCTGACTAAATCGTTGTCGCCGGTAAGGACTTTGACGGTGACGCCGTGCTGGCGCAACACGCCGATGGCCGTGGCAGCCGTGTCTTTAGGCGGATCGAGAAAAGCCAGGTAGCCGGTCAAAACCAAATCTGCTTCATCAGCCTTGGAATACGCGGGGCGCTTCTCGACCTTCCGGGTGGCCACTGCCAGCACGCGAAAACCGTCCTCGCTCATGTCATTGACTTGCTCGATGAGGTTGCCAACCAGAATTGGCTCCATCGGGAAAACCTCGCCCTCGCTCTCGAACTGGGTGCATTTGGCAAAAACGGCTTCCGGCGCTCCCTTGGTGAGCAGCAGCCGCTCGCCGGCGGGTCCTTCAACCACCACGGACATCATTCGCCGCGAGAAATCAAATGGGATTTCATCCACCTTGCTGTATTCGTCCAGGCAAAGTTCCCGGTGGAGTTCCTGGTGCTCGAGCACCGCCCGGTCGAGCACGTTTTTCAAGCCCGTTTGGAAGTGGCTGATGAGATAGGCATCCCGCAGGACCTCTTTGTTTTCATTTTTGAAGACATCACAATAAATTTCCAGGATTACCCGGTCGAGGGTCAGAGTCCCCGTTTTGTCCGTGCAAAGCACGTTCATCGCGCCGAAGTTCTGGATGGAATTGAGGCGTTTGACGATGACCTTCTTTTTGGACATGGCCAAGGCCCCTTTGGAAAGGCAAACCGAAACGATCATCGGCAGCATCTCCGGCGTCAGCCCAACCGCGACCGCCAGCGAGAAGAAAAACGCCTCTTTCCAGTCGTGCTTGGTCAGCCCGTTAATGAGGAAGACAAGCGGAACCATCACCGCCATGATCGAGATCATCAACCAGGTAAACTTCCTGACGCCTCGCTCGAAGGCCGTCTCGGGGGCCTGGCCTATCAGGCTGCGGGCGACCTTGCCGAAATAGGTGCGCGGGCCGGTGGCAAAGATGACGGCGGTGGCCGAGCCGGTTTCCACGCTGGTCCCCAGGAAACAGAGATTTGAGCGCTCGATGGCAGAGAGGTTGGGGCGCGTGTCACGGGCGTCGCTCTTTTCGACCGGCATGGATTCACCCGTAAGAGTTGCCTGAATAATGAACAGGTCTTTGGCCGAGATGAGCCTCACGTCCCCCGGCACCATATCGCCGGCCGAAAGCTTGACGATGTCCCCCGGCACGAGCTCTCGCAGAGGGGTCTCGCGAGTTTGCCCCGCGCGCACAACGGTGGCTGTGACGCGGATCATTGCCTTGAGTTTTGCGGCGGCGGTATCGGCCTTGGTTTCCTGAATGAAGCGCAAGGACACCCCCAGAGCCACCATGACCATCATCAGGATACCGGTGATGGGGTCGCCCTGGGGCGCCAGAAACGAGACCATCGCCAGGACCGTCAGCAGGATGACCAGCGGGTTACGGACGGCGATGAATAGGCGCTGGAACCAGTCATGCCGCTTTTCGCGGGCGACTTCGTTGGGACCGTATTTTTCAAGGCGCCCGGCGGCCTCCTCCTCCGTCAGTCCGGCAGGCGCCGTGCCTAGACTTTCCAGGACCTCACGGCTCTCTTTAGCGGCCGCCTCCTGAGCGAAGTCATTCGCGTGGGGCTGGTCTGGATTTTTCTGTTCCGGCATAAGTTGTCGCCCTGCCAGGCAATTTAAATACAGGGTTGCAAAGCCACTTTTCGCGCGCCGAGTTGGTTTTGCGCGCTCAAAGATTGTCGTTTCGGGCCGCTCCGTCCATTAAAATTAATCTGGCGGACCTGAAACTTTAAAACAGGCGCTAAGCCTGAAACATGCAGAAGAACAGGAGGAAACGGAACGGAGACTTTTGAAGCAACTTTTGTGGGCAACGGAGGCACAAACGGCGCCTCACCAGTCAGTGACCAGCCACAAGGGTGCAAGACACAAGTTTTGGCTTACCTCACCTGTCACCGCCGTAACTTTAGCGAGGGCGAACCTCTGCGTCTCGTGCGTCGATCTTTCTTTTTTCCGTTGTGTGAGGCCAGAAATGGCCTAGTATCGTGACAATATAATTACGTTACATAGTGGCGTGCTAGTTTCCGGTCGGCATCCTGGCGGGTGAACTTCCATTCAATCCGAGATTGCGCCTCATTCCGGCGTTGCTCCCAGGCCAGCACTTCGGAGCACAACTGT
>DASYZB010000109.1 GCA_035946615.1 Verrucomicrobiia bacterium | reverse complement strand
AGCCTCCAGGCCGTAGGTCAGGCCGCCGGTAGCGCTGACGGTGAAGAGGAAGTTGCTGCCGTCCGGGCTCAGAGACAGCCCGCTGATTATCGGGGCTGGATTGGTACTGCCGACTCCGTTCATTTGGAAAGAAAAGGGCTGGATTGAGCCGGAGGTGTTGACCACATCAAGGAAGTAGTGACAACCAGCCAACCACGGCCAGGAGCTGTTGAGCAGGCTGACATCGAAGCTGGAATCCGCGCCGCTGCTGAACCAGTGATCAGACAGGGTCATGGTCGGTAGCGTGCCCTGTTCGAGATAAAGCCGAACGCCGCTTGAGTGGATGGCCGTGTGCGACCAGGCTGCGGCGCCCTCGGGCACGTCAATGCGATAGCGCAGGACACCGTTGGGAGAGATCAGGTTGGTAGTATATCCACCGGCAAATGGAATGACGCCGTCCAGGACAATAAGGTTGGGACCTGGCGTCGAGCGAATGGAGAAGGTGGCATCACTCAGGGCCTGCACGCCAAGGAAGTACACATTGCCAGGACGCACCGGTGGGATGGTGAGGGTGTAGGCGCCGGCGTTGAGGAAACGCGGATACGGGCCTTGGTCTTTTTGGTCGCGGCTCCAGTCCAGATTATCTGTCGAGTTGGTTCCTTGCCCCGGGGGAATGGTATCCCGAACATAAAGCGCCATACTGCCCCGGTCGGCGCTTAAGGACAGGGTCCATGAATCCGGCAAGTCCAGAGGCAACTGCACGCGGTAATATCGCCAGTCACCGGCTGCCAGGCTCTGGTTGTCCAAGCTGCCTCCGGCAAAGGCCAGGTCCGAGATGGCGCCAGTCGAGACCTGCAGGCGGTAGGTGACATTGGCGCCCCAGCCGGCATGGACGGCAATGTACCAAACACCGGGGGTCAGCCCGACCTCGGATTTGCCATTGAGCGGAACCCAGTTGCCGTATTCGGTGAAGGCGTTGGTGAGGAAGCGGTCGTAAATGGCGCCGCTGGCCCCGTTGGCATTATGGGAGAGCGTGGGAGGATTTGCGTAGCGCAGGTAGAGGTTTGGATTGCCGCTGAAGGCGTCCAATTCGGTGCGCAGCAGTCCTCCATTGCCCGGCGGCACGATGACTGCGTAATAATCCGAGCTGTCCTGCTCCAAATCCACAGGGCCGGTATCACCAAAAACCTGGCCCAGGGCGGGCATCTGCCAGGCCGCTTGGGCGAGAGTCAGCGCCTGGCTGGTCAGGGTGTAGTCGGTCAGACCGGTTGCGCTGACCTCGACATACCAAGTGCCGGGGCTCAGGTAATCTGGGACACAGACCGCCTGGCGCAGGAAATTAGTCGAAGTGCCGTCGCCGGGGACGTCGTCCGGGAGGGCGCCTCGGCGCAGCCGCATTTTGGGCGTGCCATAAAGGGAGCTGAGGCTGAGCTTCCAGCCCATAACCGGCTGGCCATTCAAGGTGTAGGGTATCTGAACACGCCAGTAACCTTTAAACCCATCCTGCAAGATGGCTTGGGCGACATTGGCCAGGCCGTTGGTGTTGAGTGTCGAATCGAAGTTCAGGTCGGGGATGACCAGGTCCCGCACCCAAAAGCGGACATTGGCATCGGGATAGTTCGTTCCGGACCCAGCAGCTTGAACGGTGATGGAAAAATCGCTCGGCGAAGGGTTGGGAATAGTGATGACGCCAGTTTGGATATTGGTTAGGAGCCACTGCGGTTGGGCGGTAACGCCGCCGTCGGCGCCGTACCGGTTCGGGGTAGCCATTGGATAAGGAGCGGCTGCCGGCGGATAGTCCCCCGAAGTCATAGTCAGAACCGGGTTGCCGGTAGTTTGGGCCGGATCAAAGACAACTTGCAAGGCGAGCACACCGGACGGCACCGTGAAGCCCCAAGTGTCGCTATCACCCCCTGTGAGCACGGTTTGACCCAGCAAATCCAAAGGCCCAACCCACCCCATGTCCAGAGGCGGCAGGCTCCCGTCGGTGTAAAGAGTAAAGGAATCGCTTCCGGCGCCGATGCGCCCGAGAGAGTTGCTCAGATTGAGACCCTCGCTGACAACTCCAAGGTAATAGGTCCCAGGCATCAGCGGAACGGTTGCGCCGGCCGCCATGCTCAACAGGTGTTCATCGCCCGGTTTCTGCATTTTCTTGCCGCCATTGACGGGGCTGTTCTGGGCAGTCAGAACGTTGGCCGAAGCAGCGGCCACATTGGGCAAGGCGCCGCGCTGCGCCAGCAGTAATCCGTCGCCGGTATCGAAGTTCAAGGCGACTTTCCAGCTCAGGACGTTATTCGAGACGACGAGGCGATACCAGGCCGCTTCGCGCGCTGGAAGAACTCCCGTCGCGCTCCCGCCGGCAAATGGCAAATCCTGGACCGGGACGCTCAAGCCGGCACCGATGCCGCGGCTGACAAGGGTATAGGAAGCTGGGTGGGAGCTATCCAGGTTTGTAATACCGACGTAATAAGTTCCCGCCTGGAGCGGATTGCCCAGGCCGGCCTGGAACACCCGGCCAGCGCTGGAAGTTCCATCGGCTTCGTTGAGCAGAGTCCAGTCGTTTGTCGGGGCCAACTGCGCTCCGCTGGGCCAGGTTGCCGAGGCGAATGTAACGCCGCTACTGGAATAAGTGCTTGGCGCTTGATCACGGCGGATGACCAGCCCAGGCGAGCCACTGCTGACATTCAAGAGACGCAGGTCCCAGCCGAGTGCGGTGGCAGGGACATTGATCATAAAGGCCGTCCAGCCGTTGGCTTGGTTGTTTACCTGGATGCTGCCGCCGTCAAACGGCAGGGTTCCCGGAGGCGACTCGACATGGAGCCGGAGAGTATATTGCAGAGGCGGCCAGTTGCTTGAAGTGTTGCCGGCCAGCACTGCCAGCGAATAAAGGCCGTTTGTCGGATTGTTAATGACATTGGTCACTGCGCTCCAGATAGCCGGGTAGCTTCCATCCTGGCCGTACAGCGAAGCGCTCAACGGCACGTGCGGGTCGTTGCGCAACCGCGCCACAGGCATGCCCGTAACCCTTTCGAGGCTAACGGTGTGATTGAGGGCGTTTGGCGAGAGGGTGAACTGGTAGGCGGCTGTTGCGCCTGCATCCAGTGTATTGGTGACCAGCAGGTCGGCCCCAGGCAGGACGGTACCCAGGTTGATCGGCGGAGAGGGCAGCGTGCTGGCAATGCTGAAATCGATCGTGCCGCCGCCGATGATGCCCTTTGATGGTTGGGCCAAAATGCCTTCACCGATGACGGCAACGTAGTAAGTGCCCGCGGTTAGGTTGGTCTGTCCCAGCAGTTCACCCAGGAGAACATTTTCGCCGCCGCCCTTCTGGAATTTATGGCCGCCTCCAGGGCCGGCAGCCAGCAGGTTGGTAGCAGCGGTAACGTTTGGCAGCGCGTCCTTGCGTACTGCCAGGAGTGCGTCTCCAACGGAGGGCGCCAGGTTAAGTTCCCAGAGCGGCGTGTTGGTCGGGACACTGAACGAAAAGTAAGCAGGGTCGCGCGGGTTCAGGCCGGTCTGGGAGACTACGGAGTAACCGGTGCTGACCTGGGAGACAGGAACGAGGAAACTGGGGCCAATGCCGCGGCTGACGATCGAGTAAGACATGGCGGTTGAGCTTCCAGGGGCGCTGCTCACACCGATGATATAGTGGCCGGGTTCGAGGGGGCTGCCTATGCCGGCGGCAAAGACTGTGCCGGTCGTATCGATGAGGTTCGTGCTCGTGCCATCGAACGGGTTGATGTCGTAGCGGTAGCCGGTCCAATCGATAGCGGGCGCGGCTTGGGCGCCGATGGGCCAATTTGTGGCGGCGCCCCAAGCCCAGGCAGTGCCGTTGGTGAGCCGGGAAGTTAAATCGTAAGGCCAGCCGGAGCGGCAAACCACCAGCCGCGGGCTGCCGCTGATGATATTGGTTAAGCGGATGTCCCAGCCTAGCGCCGTGGGCGGCACATCAACCGAGAAGAAGAGCCACTCGCCTGTAATGTGGCCGGCGATGCTGGTTTGGCCGCCGTCAAAAGCCAGCGGAATGGTATAATAGGCCAGAGGATAGATGCGCAGTTTGTAGGCGGCATCCGGGTATTGGCCCGAGACGCCTTCAGCCTGGATCAGCAGGTTATAAGTGCCACCAGCGGCCAGTGTGTCCAAACGGTTATAGGTCGGGTTACTCCAATCGGGTTGCCAGCCGCCCTGGCGGCCATAGTTTTCAAGCGTGCTCGGGCAGAGAGGACCCGCTCGAATGGTCATGGCAGGGTTATTACTCACGGTATCGATCCGCACCACCATAGGCCCGAGGTTGGCGGAATTGGGAGTGACATTGAAATCAAACGCCAGCACCGAGCCACCCGGCTGAACGATGTCGCGCGCGAAATAGAAATTCGTATCGATAGTGCCCAAGTCAGTTAGCGGCAGGACGCCGATGCTTTGGAGGACGTAGGCGCAACTGTTGGACCCAATCCGGCTTGTCGTTGCCGAGGGCGACATCCCCTCGCTTACGACGCCGAGATAGTACGAGCCCGGAGGAATGTTTGTGCTCGGCTGGACCGGCAGAAGCACGAAATGTTCGTCGCCGGTTTTCTGGAGCTTGCAACCAGCCGGGTTGGTGACCGAGGTGGTCATGGCTGCGCCGAAGTTCGGCAGTCCATCCTTGCGGATGAGCAAAAGCCCCTCGCCATTGGTCAGGTCCAGGTTGACTTGCCAACTGGGCGTGTTGCTGGGGACATCAACCCGGTAATAGACTGCCTCGCGCGGAGGAGTCGAGGTCATGCCGAGTTGCCCGCCGCTAAACCCCAGCGGCGTAATGGGCAGACTGTAATTGGTCCCAATGAGGCGGCTCAGGAGTGTGTAGTTCATCGGAACGGGGGTGGGGGCGGCTGTCCCGCTCGCAATCCCAACCACATAGTCGCCGGGTTCGAGCGGGTTGCCCATCGCAGCCATGAAAACCGTGCCCAGGGAGTTGGACCCCTTATTGGAAAGTCGATAGCCAGTCCAATCGGTGTCGGGCGCAATTTCCCACGCAGCGGGCCAATTCGTGGAGGTGTAGGGAGTCCAGGAACCGCCTGTGGCCGTCCGCGTCGTGAGGTCAAAAGGGAAATTAGTGCGGCAAATGACCAGGCGCGGGTCACCGCTGGTGATGTTGGTCAGGCGCAGGTCCCAACCCAAGGCATCGGGTGGAATCCGCACCCCGAAATACATCCATGTATCGGAAGGTTGGTTCGTAGCGATCATTCCGCTGTCGGCGGCCAAGGTCGTGAACGAGCCGGCCGAGACCTGGAGCGTGTAGCTGGTGTTTGTATATTGGCCGCTCACACTGGAGGCCTGCACTAAAAGCGTGTAAACACCCGCTGCGGGCCAGGGCACCCGGAGGACATTGGGACCCGACCAGGCTGCCGGCCACCCCCCGATACTGCCGTAGGTCGAGTCGGACGGGCGGCCCAGTTGGACATCTGCCCGCAACGACATGAGAGGATTAGAGACCCGATTGGTCAGCCGCACCTCGATGACAGGGGTATTGGGCAGGACTGTAAATTGGTAACCGAGGATTTCTCCACCGGCTTGAGTTGCCTGCGCTATCAAAGCGGTCTGGCCGAGAGGATCGACTGCGCCAAGGTTGGCCAGTGCCAGGGGTCCCTGGCTGGTGAATGTAAAACTCGATGTGTTGGACCCCGCCCGGCTGCCGGAGGGCGACTGACCTTCAGAGACAACCCCTACGTAATAGGCCCCAGCGGTGAGATTAGTATCCGGCTGGTTGGGCAGCAGCAGGAAATGCTCGTCCCCGAGCTTGCGTACGAGGCACCCGGTAATGTTTGTCAGCGAAGTGAACGTTGCGCCGTAATTGGGCAAGCCATCTTTGCGCGCCACGAGGAAACCATCGCCCGCGTCCAACCCCAGGCGCATATTCCAGCTTGGGGAGTTGGTAGGCACCACAACGCGGTGCCAGGCCACCCGGTGCGGCGCAAGGCCCGTCGCTGAATTGCTGCCGCTGAAAGCAACGTCGGTCACCGAGCCATTGGTGAAAATGCCCCGCACAAGCAGTTGATAGTTCATCTCATTGGTGCTCAGTGCGCCGTTGACGACACCAATGTAATAGGTGCCCGAGTCGAGCGGGTTGCCCATGCTGGCAAAGAAAAAATGGCCTTGTTCGCTGGCGCCGCTGCTATCGCTGGTGAACCCGGTCCAGTCATTCGGATAATAAACTTGAGCGCCAATAGGCCAATTGGTCGAGGTATTAGGAGACCAAGTGTTGCTAGTGAGCAGCCAAGTATTGAGACTGACGGGCAACTCGGCCTTGCAAACCACCAGGCGCGGGTCTCCGGTAGTGATGTTGGCCAATTGCAGTTCGAAGCCCAGTGCGTTTGTTGGAACATCAATATGGAAGTACTGAAACCAGCCTGCGGGCTGATCGCTCACCTGATTGATGCTCAGGGTTGGCCCAAGGGTTAAATCGGTGCGCGCGCTCTCGCGTCCGGACAACACGAAAGGTCCCAAGGGCTGGTTGGTATTATTGACACCTATATACCACACATCGGCCGGGTGCCGTGGCTGTTGCAAGGCGCCCGTAACTGACGCCGCGTCAATCCAAGTGGTGACCCCGGACGAATTACCCTGGGTGTAATTAGTCCGGTAAGTCCACTGGCCCGGGACGGCGCTGTGCCGGACCGCTATCTCGGTGCCAGGGGCAAAGTTGTTGAGGAGCAGTTCCCACCCCAGCGAGCCGATTTGGGAGGTGATGTTAGTGACTGTATAGAAGCGCCAGCCCTGGCGGGCGGGCAGGTCGTTGGTAATGGTGAAAACGTAATCCACCACCGTAACCGCCGGGCGCGAGTTGGTTAGACTTGCCGAGAAGGGCGGGGCGCCAAAGACCGTCAGGTAAAAAGAACCGTCGGTGAGGGTCGGTGGAACCAAGGTGACCGTTTCGAAGGGGGCATTGGCGGTGGCCGAGAAGGCGGTGCTGACATACTCGTTGGGGACGGCCGACTGGCGCACGGCGATGGACGGGTCCCCTGTGCTGGCCAGCAGGTCGAGTTGCCAGGCGATCTGGTTCGGAGGCACTTGAACATGAAAGGTGACGTAGCCGTAATCGGTGGCAGTCACGTTCGTAGCCGAATCGAACGGCAGTTCGATGATGGGCTGTTGTCTTGAGTCCAAGGTGAATGGCTGATTGTTTGTGCCGGCGACCGTCACGAAGTACTCGGTTCCGGATTTCAAATAAGGCGGCGCCAGCAGGATTTGGCCCGGCTGTTTCCAATCATAATAGCTGGCGGAGTTGGTAAAGGCGGTGGCGCCCTGGTGTACAAAGAGGTTATTGGTCAGTCCGCCCAACCCCAGGCGCCAGGCGATTGTGTTGGAGTCGATGGTTGTGCGATAAAAGTTAATCCCCTCCGGGCCAATGAACGTATTGGTCCCGCTGGAGGCATCGGCCCCGGGCGATGGCAGAGGGGCAACGAACAGATTGCCCGAATAGATCGACCATTGCGCCCCAGGGCTTGCGCTCACCATGGCATACCACACCTGGCCTGTCTGGTACTGAGAAGCCGGGGGGTTCTGCAAGAGGACCAAGCCATCCGAGCCGGGCTGGCTGGAGGAATAATCATACGCAGTCGCGGTGGGCAGGTTGGTTCGGCGCAGAAAGAGATTGGCCTCGCCGCCCAGGACATCCAGTCGCGTGCGCCAGGCCCCCGAGTCGGCATTGAGTGGGGTGATTTTGAAAAAATAATCGCCGCCCAACAGACTTTGGTTGGTGAACACCGCCACTGGCACGGCCGCCGAGCCGGGTTCCCAGTTGAGTGTCACCATCGGGGCGATCTCTGCCGCAAGGGTGTAGGTGGCCATGCCAGTGCCTGTGGCGGGAACAGTGACGCCGATGAAATAGGTGCCGTTAGTCGCGTCGGTGCTATCCAAAAAGACGGTCTCAATAGAGCGGCCGGTGCTCCGTTTGAGGTAGCTGGTGGTCGAGGGCAGCGCACCGCGCTGGACGTAAAGGTCGGGGATGGCCGTGCCTGAAAAGGAGGCGAGCACGACGCGCCAGCCCGGGAGATTAGTCGGAACATCGACCTGGAAAAACTGGGCTCCGCCCGGAGCGATGCTTCCAGTGGTGGAAAAGACCAGGGGCTTAAGGATCGGCATCGAGGCGAGCCGAGCGTCAGCACGATTGGTCGTAAGCGTTGCGGCAAAGGCCTGGGCAGTCGAATTAGTCGGGGTAAAAACTAACAAGCTGTAACTGCCAGCCGGGACCAGTTCGGGCACTTCAAGATTGATGCTGTTGGTGGTCTGGTTGAGCCGCGAGACGAAATCGTAGTTGGTCAGGGCGGCGTTTCCTCCACGCTTGAGGTACAGGTAGGAAAAAGCCACCGAGGAGTTAGTGGCCACCAAGGATATATTGGTTATGCCGGCGGCCAGGCTGAACCCGAAGGATGAGCCGCCGCCCGGCTGGTTATTGCCGAGAAAGGTTTGAGCCTCCGTTCGAGGCGCCTGCCCCAGGGCAGTCAAGGCCAACATAACCGAGATTAGTTTTTGCATAAAGGATTGTGGGTTTCCGACTCGCTCCTGCTTGATGGCGAGAGTTGAATTTTTGTTATTGGGCATTCTCAGCGATCTCCGGCTTCGAGGCATGATCTGTCTCATTATTGGTTTCCGGTGGCCCGTTTCAGCACACTCCACCGGCTGGCGCTTTTAGCCGCGCGGTCCTGCCGCTTTTGCGGCTGCTAATAAATAGCCCAAAATGCTTGCCGATGGGAACGAACCCACCAGAACTTTCTCGACAGAAAACTCGAACCAGGATTATGTCACAGCATATTGATTGCCAAAAGCAAATTGTTTTGAGACTGTCCATGCAAGGGTGCAAGACAGAATTGAAAAAGCTATAAATCGCTTCCAGTCGAATTTGGTCCTCAAGACGCCAGAGACGCGAGGCTTCCGCAGAGCCGCATGAGCGGGCTGCTGGAATCAGCAAAAGATTGGTTGAACGTCGGGCTGGGCTTTGTCTATCCCGAGGTGTGCCAGATTTGTCAAGAGCAGCGGGCAGGGCCGGCGGAGTGTTTCCTATGCCAGGACTGCCGGGCTGCTGTGCAATGGGTCGAACGGCCTTTTTGCGAGCGCTGCGGGTTGCCTTATCAGGGCGCAATCACCACAACCTTCGAGTGCGCCAATTGCCAGGAGCGTGAGTGGCATTTTAACTGGGCGCGTTCAGCAGTGCTGGCGCGAGGAAATGTGCTCGAGGTGATTCATCGCTATAAGTACCGGCGCGCGCTTTGGTTCGAGCCATTCCTGGCTGAGTTGCTCGTCAAGGCGTCAGGGCCGGGATTGCTCGAGGGCAAATGGGATGCCATTGTTCCGGTGCCATTGCATCCCATCAAGGAACGGGAACGGGAATTCAACCAGGCTGCTCGCCTCGGCAAACGGCTGAGCGCGGCCGCACAAATTCCCCTGAACACCAGAATCCTGCGACGCGTGCTCCCAACCCGCACCCAAACCCTCCTGAACCGCGAGGACCGCCTGGCCAACGTGAATCGCGCCTTCGCCCTGCGCAAGGGAGCCCGCCTGAATGGCGAGCGGTTGTTATTGGTGGATGACGTCTTTACTACCGGCGCAACCACTAGCGCCTGCGCACGGGTTTTGTGCGCCGGCGGCGCCGATGAAGTTTGTGTCTGGACAGTTGCGCGCGGAATTTGAAATTTAGAAGGCTGGTTCCTGGAAATTGCCTTTGACCGGTTTTAGCGGCCAACGTACGTTGGGGTTGTGGAAAAAGGGAATGCCAGCGCGTTTGATTCACGCCATGTGCGCGCCCTGTGGCGTTTGCCTTTGCCACCGACCTTCACGCATTACCTGGGCCGCAGCCTCCTTCGCCTGCTGCTAACCGTCCAGGGTTTGGGCGCTTTCACGCTCATCACATTAGGCGTCATCCTCGCCAAGTTCCGCTCAGCGCGGCATGTGGTTTGGCCGCTCATCCATCGCGAGACGGCGCGGGCGGGCCTGCGCTTGCTGCCGATGTTCTTGTTTGTGGCTGCCGGCCTTGGGCTGCTGGTGATAGGTCAAAGCGTCTCCTGGCTGACGCGCGTTGGAGCCATCAATTACCTGGGCACAATCATGGTGCTGGTGGTCGTGCGTGAACTCGGACCGCTCATCACGGCGCTGTTGGTGCTGGCGCGCATCGGCACGGCTAACGTGGTCGAGTTGGGCACCGCTCGGGCCACCGGCGAGGTCGAGGCATTGGAAGCGCTGGGCATTGACCCGGTCCATTACCTGGTTGTCCCGCGCGTGATCGGGATGGCCTTGGGTGTGTTCGCCCTGACGGTTTATTTGATCATCGGGGCGTTGTTCAGCGGCTATCTTTGGGCATTTCTCCAAAATGTGCCGCTGCTGCCGGCTGATTATTTCCGGCAACTGGCCGTGTCGCTGAGCGGTTTGGATTTTGCCTTGCTGGCGCTTAAGACGCTCGTATTCGGATTCGTTATTGCCATCGTCACCTGTTATCATGGCTTGGCCCAACCGCTCCACCTCGAAGAGGTGTCACATGCGACGGTTCGCGCGGTCGCCCAGAGCGTCATAGCCTGCGTGCTCATTGACGCGCTGTTCATCATCATTTATCTCGCGACTTGATGGACTCGCCTGCCCCTCAACTCCAGCTCCCGGTTATCCAGATGGAGGACGTCGCCGCCGGGTCAATGCTCGACCCCAGCCTCGTCGCCGCCGAAGGCATCCACTGGTCGGTGCAGGCGGGCGATTACTGGGTCGTAGCCGGCCTCCAGGGCTCCGGCAAGAGCGATTTCCTCATGATGACCGGCGGCGTGCTGCCGCCCCTGAGCGGACGCTATCGCTTGTTCGGAGAAGACATGCCAATCTTCGATCAGGCGCGTCTGAACCAGCGCCTGCGCCTGGGTCTGGTGTTCGACGGCGGCCAATTGTTCAATCACCTGACGGTGAGCGAGAATGTCTCGCTGCCGTTGCGCTACCATCGGAATCTGACCCCAGCCGAGGCCGAACCGGATGTGCGCGCCGTGCTTAAGGCGATGGAGCTGGAGCCTTGGGCCGACAGCACCCCGGGCGCCATCGGACCGAACTGGCAGAAGCGGGTCGGCCTGGCCCGGGCCCTGATGCTGCGCCCGGAGATATTGCTGGTGGATAATCCCCTCGCCGGGCTGGACCTGCGGCACTTGCAGTGGTGGCTGGATTTTCTAGACAAATTGTTACAAGGCCATCCCTTGTTCGGCGGAAAGGCCATGACCCTGGTTGCCACGACTGCAGACTTGCGCCCCTGGAAAACCCGGGCGCATCAATTTGCCATCATCGAGGGCAAACAGTTCCGTGTGCTGGGCGCGTGGCAACAGGTCGAAGAGGCCAGTGGCGAGCTGGTGCAGGAATTGTTGATGACAGAACGGGAGGGGAATTCAGGAACGCCAGGCTGACGGCTCAGCGCGAGGCCAAGCCCGCCCAGAGCAAAGGAAGGCGCGGCGCAATAATCCTGAATGAATGCCGCTCTCACGGTGGCAGGATTAAGATTTCCGGGCGCAATCTGCCGATGAATTGGTTGGGCAATCTTGTGTCCAGCGAACCGGACAGCATTGATTCCAGCGCCACATGCCCATCACAGAAAGTGACGTTGGCCTTTTGAGCATGGCGGAAATGGCCGTTGGGATAATTCACTGTGTTATCCACATAATACCATTCTTCAAACATCGGATTGCTGTGCGAAGCCGGCGCCTGGAAATCGTTCACCTGCGCGGCGTCAGCAAACAAAGCGGTTTCTGTTGGCCGCTTGATTCGGCTGCAATTTATCGGCGCCTGGCTGAGACTGACCGAGAGATAGTTATTGTAACCGTAACTGAACACCACATTGGTGGCCTTCAATTTGAACTGCGCCAACGTGGGGTCAAGTGCCGGGCAAAGCCGCACATCGCTGCCATTGAGATAAGGAAATAATTTCCCAACCGACAAGTCAAAGGGCCGATGGCCTTCGGGTCCCGGCCCGATCCAGCCGAACCAATAGGCCTGACCACCGTTAGTGGGGCCGTATAAATAAGTGAAGCAATTCCCTCCACTGTCACTCCAGTAGAGTTGCGTGGCGACGCCCAGTTGACGCAAGTTGCTTGCGCATCGGGCGCGATTGGCCGATGCCCTGGCTTTGGCCAGCGCCGGCAGCAGCAGCGCCGCAAGAATCCCAATGAGGGCAATCACCACCAGCAGTTCAATCAATGTGAAGGCGCGCCGCTTCATGATCTTTCAGCGCCGCACGCGTTCAACCGCTTCCCCCAAACACGCACGACATAGGCAAGCCGCCCCGGGCGCGCTAGACGGCTGGAGCGGTGGAAAATCATCGCACCAGCATCCGCCCATTTTGCACACGAACGCGTGGCCGCAGAGGGGGCAAGTTTTGATTCGGCTTTTGGATTCGCCGGCACTCGATGTTGGAATTGCGCGAAAGGCATCTGCGGGGCCGTTCCAGTCGAACAGTTCCGGGTGGAACAGATGCGCGAGCAGTTCCACTCCGTCCACCAGGCGCGGGCCGGGCCGGGCGAAATAGGCGTTGGCGTTTACGGCGAAAACACAGTTATCGCGGACCGCCGGCAGCTCGCTCCAGCCCGGCTGCTGCAAAAGCAAATTCGCCTGTTCTGTGGCCTTTTCGATGCCAAAACCGCAGGGCGACACGATTAGAATTTCCGGCGCCCACGCCGCGATGTCCGCCCACTTGGTCCGAACGGAATCAGTTTTCTTGCGCCCAAGCGCATCCTGGCCGCCGGCAAGTTCGACCATCTCCGGCACCCAGTGGCCGCTGCAGTAATATGGGTCAATCCATTCGAGGCAGAAAACGCGACGATGCGACGCCGTTTGCGTCAGGTCGGTGACTCTTTGCAAACGCACACGCGCGGAAGTGACAAGTTCTTCGGCGTTGGCCGAACGGCCAGTGGCCTTGCCCAGTTCGCGAAGGTTGTCGAAAACGTCCTCGATGCTATGGGGCGTGAACCAGAGGATTGTGGGCTTGGAGGGCAGCGCTTTGAGGGCGCGCGCGATTTCGCCGCCGGAGGGCGCGCAGACCTGGCACAGCGCCTGGGTGAGAATGTGCGTTGGCGCCAGCCGCGCGATGGCCTGTTGGTCCACCTCGTAAAGATTGCCGCCCTGGCCGATGCATTCGGCAACCGCAGAATCAATTTCCCGCAGGCTCATCGTTTCTACCGGCAACGAACACCGAACCACGACCGGTTTTGTCCTGGCGTCTGGAGGAAAGTCGCATTCATGGGAGACGCCAACGACCTGGTCCCCAAGGCCAAGGGCGTATGCCATTTCCGTCGCCGACGGCAGAAAGGAAACAATGCGCGCAGGGTTCATAGGACTTGCTCAAATGGCGTCTTCTTGCGTTCCGAGGCCGACTGTCTTGCTCGAGCAGCGGCGATGACACGAAGCTTTTCGGCATCGGTCAAGCGACCCCAGTTTGCGATTTCAGATAACGACCGAAAACAGCCGATGCAGACCGTTTTGTCTTCGGACATCAGGCAGACGTCAATACAGGGGGATTCGATGGTCATCAGACGACTCCCAACGCAGGTTCGCGCAGAAGGACAAAACGGCTTTCTGCGAGGGCGAATCCCCCGAAGAGCAGCGTCGAATAGAGCAAATCACCCAATAGCATATTTCGGAAGAAGGGGATGCCGGCAACATAACAATCGATCAGGCCCGCCAGGGTTTTCGGGTACAAGCTATCAATCGCCCAAACGCCGAAATTCGTCAGCGCGAAAAATAAAATTGCCCCTGCCAGGACTCCTAATGCGATGCGCCGCACGGAGCGGTGGCGGCGCACCCAAAAACCAAGGCAAACCGTGAGCGCGAAGCTCGCATAAACCACCGCGGTGATCGCGTAAAATCCTAAAGCGAGATCGCTCAAAAGCAGCCCAGCCAGCGGCACCAGGAACGCAACGCGTTTATCTGCGAACTGCGCGCCGCCAAACAGGGCGATAGCGGCAATGGGCGTGAGGTTTGGGGGATGCGGGATCAAACGCGAGGCGGCCGCTCCCAGGATCATTCCCGCGAGCACGATGAATCTACTTTTGTTCATATCTGTTTCCTTTCCGGTTTGTGGCCGGTTAAAACTTCTTCTGTTGTGTTGTCTGGTAACAAATCGCAAAACCAAAAGCCTTTGGTGCGGCGCGGAGCAGCCGGGCAAACGTAGGCCGAAGTCGAATCGCTCGGATGGGTCACTTCAACCGGGCGGTAAACTTTCTCGCCAAGTTCGAATTTCACCGGCTGCTTGAAAACCGGACCCGCAAAAGCAAACGAATGGAACTCACCGTTTTCGCCGCAGGGATCGACTTCCGGCGGCAGGGCGCGCAGGAATTCTTCGTCGATGTTGCGCCCCACCATTTCTTCGCCAAGATAGGCATCGTTGGCGCAGCAGATGACTGTGCGAAAGCCAAGAGCAAAAAACTCCTGAATGAGTTCGCGCGAATCCACTTTCCAAATCGGGTAAATCCCGCGCATACCGATTTTTGCCAGGTTTTCATCGCGCCAACGCTTCAGGTCTTTGAGGAAAATGTCGCCGAACGCGCAACCGCTCACGCCGCGCGCCTTGTGCGCGAGCAAGCACGCGGACATTTTTTGTTGATACTCCTCGTTGGAGCTGCGCTGGCTGACAAAGACCTTTTCCAGCGGCAACCCGATGGCTTCGGCCTGCGCGTCGAGCAGCTCCAGCCGGACACCGTGCATCGAGACGCGCTGGAAATGCTCGTTGCAGGTTGTGAGCAGCGAAACGATTTCGTAGCGGTTGTCCTGCCGGAGCCGGTTCAGCGCCAATGCGGAATCCTTGCCGCCGCTCCAACAAAAAAGGATTTTCTCTTTGGTCATGCGATTATGGGCGTTGGGCGCGCACGCGATAGAAACCCTGGCTTGCCGGCGCATTCGTGTCCTGCAAAACCAGATTCGCACCGTTGCCACTGGCGGCAAGAGAAACGTCCGTCCACGAAACAAAATCCGTCGTGCGTTCAAGCGTGTAAAGCCAGTTGCTGCGGCTGGTGAATTGCGCCTGCCACAGGCCATCACTGAGGGCGCCGGTCAAATTTTGCACCGGCGGCGTCGGCAGGGTGAGAACAAAATTGTCCGCCACGCCGTGCGCGAGCAGCGACCCTGCGTAGATAATCGTGCTGCCGTCGGCATTGGTATAAATGGTTGTATCCTGTCCTGCCTGGCTGTAGCTGCTGATGGAAATGGCATCGACGCGAAAATCCGTAAAACTGGCTCCCAACGTGGCGATGCAATTGGAAACAAACATCTGGTTGTTACGCAGGATGGTCATCACCAGATTGGAGTTGCTGGCAGTATAAGCCAGGTTCACCCGGTAAAGGTCGTTGGTCGTCAGACTGTCTGGGGCATAACCGCCGGATGCGTAGTTGAAACCGGTCGCATCACTGATGACCGCCGTGAGTGACGGCCCATATATCCAAGAACCGCCCGGATCAGGGAAAAAGGCGAACTCGACCAGGTCAGGGGAGTTATACCCGGTGCCGCGCAGGAAACCGGGTTGTGAGGCTTGAGCCAGATTGAGCAGCCCGACTGACAATGGGAATGTGCTGGGCATCTGTGGGTCCACACCAGCCATAAAGTCATTGAGCCGCAGATCAAACGCGACGCTGAAATCGTCGTCGCGGGCGAGAATGGTCCCCAGGGGATGGTAAAAACAACTGTTCGTTTGCGCTGAATCCCAAGTGACGGCAAGATTTTGACCCACCGAATCCCACTTGAACAGATTCGTCTGGCCGAAAACCTGCCAACCGTTTTGCAACGGATTGGTGGAAAAACTCTCAGTGAATGTGGCCGCGCGGACGGCGGGCAGCGCGAACAGGCCGGCAATTGCCAGCAGGCGGATTTTTTTCATGGCTGATCTTTCATTTCTGTTCCGAAAAAAAATTCGCGGAACGGTTGAGTTGAGAGACCAGCGCGAAGTTTGCAGGTTCTTGAAATGAAAAACCTTCAAACCCCTCGGCAAAACGGAGAATGAAGGCACTCAGCGAATCCCATCCCGCACTCACGGAACAGGCTGGCCTCATCCTTCTCTTTGACGGAGAAGTTGATCCCGCAGAGCGGGGTCGTGACGAGCACAGCCAAACCGGTATCCTGACTTCGGGCTCAAAACCTCGCTCCCGCCTTCCCGGCCTGGTGGACCAGTGGCTTTGGGAGTCTGTGACCCGTTACAGTGGCGCAACCGTCCCCGATTCACACGGGGTTCCCTGACATTTGGTTGTGACGAGATGATGAACCCAAAGGTCCATCACTTTCAAAGAACAGCGCCAGTTAAAATGGGTTCCCCCAAAAAGCCAAGAAAATTTTTCGCGCCGCCGCTGTTCTGCATGGACATGCCGGAAAGCGCAAAAATATTTCTGTGGTCGGAGTCCGTCTGGAGATTAGTGATCGTCAGCTCAAGGGGACCAACGATTCTTCGGAAGGGCATCCGAGGCGTCAGGTTCGGTTTGCAGCGTCTCAGAGCAGCCGTCTGCGACCGGAAATGAGGTTGACCAGGATCATGATGACTGCAATGACTAACAGCACGTGAATAAATGAGCCCATCGTGTAGCCGGTAACCAGACCCAGCAGCCACAGGAGGATCAGGACGACCGCAATTGTGTATAACATAATTTGTTTTTCCTTTCCGTTTTGTTCTTGGAACCCGCCGCCGACGCGCGCTTCCAGACGCTCGTCGGCTGGGGTTCGCCAAAATTAATTCGCGGACACAACCATCTCGGGTTCTTTCAGCGCCACCCTGACGCCATTGATGGGTTTGCTCACCGCCTTGCGGACCGCCTCGACCGCCGTCGAACCCACTTCCCCGGCGCCTTTCAAAGCGCCGCTGGCAGCGGCCGCGGCGGCCTCCTCGGCATTGACTCCTAATTCCTTAGCGCCCTGGATCGCCCCCTGGACGAGACCCGTGGCCGCAGCCTCGAGGTTGCCTCCGACCTTGGCCGTATCTCGCACGGCAACTTGTGCCGTATGACTGATGGCGTCCAGGACCGCCGTGCCTGTCTCTTTAGTGCCGCGCAGCACCCCGAGCATGATCCCTTTGGCCGCCTGCGTGAGGTCCACGCCAATCTGCGCCGCGGCGCGGATCGCGCCGCTGGCAACGTTGGCGATGGCACCCGTCACCGACGTGCCCACCTTTCCGGTGTCTTTGATTGTGGTCGCGAGGATTTGAGCAACGGTATCCACTGTCGCCTGGACGATGTTTCCCGTGCCTTTGATCGCGGTCACGATCTTGTCTTTTACTGTTTCAATCATTCCCGAGTTTGTTGTTTTCATATGCAGCTTTTCTCCATAAAACCCTTCCGCCTCATGGCGCGATTTTGTCGCTCACCCACTGGCGTGCCTGGCTGAACCCGTCCTTCGATGATTCGTAGGCTTTTTCGAAACCGCTTTTGACGCTGTCCCAGGTGGACTCGGTCGCGTTTCTGACACCGTCAAGCTGTTTGCTCAACTGCGCCGTTTGGTTGCGCAGCCCCTCGAGTTTGGGCTTGGCATCGGCCTTGACGGCGTCGCTGGAGCTTTCGACCTTTGCCGAAAGCTGGTCCAAATCCTGATTGAGCGCGGCCAACTGGCCTTGCATTTTCTCGACGAAGGAGGATTTTTGGGCGTAGGTGTAATCCTTCATGTCCTGCGCGGCCTGTTTTGTTTCCGTCTGGGCATTGTCGAGCTGTTGAGAGGTGGTTTGCTCTTTATTGCATCCCACCGCAAAAGCGGCAGCGCAAAGCAGTGCGAGAGTTAATATCTTATTGTTCATAATTGTGATCTTCGTGAATCCTCAGTGTCTAATCTTTTGTTTTGGCTCTTAGTAACGGTAATCCGGCCGCCTTTTCATATAGGGCCCCTTCGTGCCCGTGCCATCCAATTAGCGTGGGGTGTGCCACGTTCGCTTCCCAGCACCGCACCGGAAAGCAGCTCCAGGCGGGCTCCCTGCAAAAAGCCCGCAACCCCATTGCCAGCAACAATGTCCTTTGGCGATCCCCGCTGACACGGGTCGCCAACCGGTGGTCGAACGGTTTTCAGCGGCCAGTTGAAACCTCTTGTCCACCGTGCAAAGTGCATGGCGCGGCGGGGCTTGTCGTGCAGGCTGCAACGCTTTTGGATGGTGTTCATTGCGCGCCCAACGTCATTTCGACGAGCTGATGCTGCATCGCGTAGTGCATCAACTCGGCGTTGTTTCTCAGGCCCATTTTCTCCAGGATACGGGTGCGGTAGGTGCTGATAGTCTTGACGCTCAAGGCAAGCTCGGCGGCGATTTGGCTGACGATCTTGCCCGAAGCGATCAGGCGCAGGACCTGGAATTCCCGGTCGGAGAGCAGTTCCTGAGGCGGTTTTACCCGGTCCCTCGAAAGATTCGTAGCCAGTCTTTCCGCCAGCGCCGTGCTGACGTAGCGGCCCCCGGCGAGCACCTTTTTGACTGCCCCCACCAATTCCTCGGCGGCGCTCTCTTTGGTCATGTAGCCTGCCGCGCCAAGCGTAAGCACACGGACCGCAAACTGGTTCTCCGGGTGGATGCTGAGCACCAGCACCGGGAGCCTGGGCCGCGAGTTTCTGATCTCGCGCATCACATCGAGACCACTTCGCCCCGGCATTGTGATGTCCAGGACAACGATGTCCCAGTGCTCCTTCCCAACCAGGTCGAGGGCCTGCTGGGCGCTGCCTGCCTCGCCGAAGGCCGCCTGTTTAAACTCATCGGCCAATATCTGCTTCAACCCACGGCGCACGACGGTGTGATCGTCCACTAAAAGAATCCTCATGATTGCTTTCGGGCGCCTGGGTGCGGCCCTCCAGGGGGCGCGCGCAGGTGCGAGCGCGCCGATGCGCCTGGCCGGTTAATTGGGGCGAAGTTGGATTCCACGACACCTTTGGAAACCGCATAGCGGGTTAAAGTGGCGATTTCATGAATATCCAGCTTATCCATGAGAGACTGCCGGTGCTTCTCTACGGTTTTAAGGCTCACAGAGAGCAGGCGGCCAATTTCCTTGCCAGACAGGCCCTCGGCTATCAATTGCAAGACGTCCATTTGGCGGTTGGTCAAAGCCGGGCGGGCCGGTGAACTGGATTTGAGATTGCGGTGTTGCCACTGTTTCAATAAGCGGCTGGCTATGGGCGGACTGAAGACGGCGTTTCCCTTGAATGCCTCGCGGATCGCCTTCAGCAGACTCTCGGAAGCGGATTCTTTAGTTAAATAACCCGCAGCCCCCGCCTCGACGGCTTGTTGCACGTGCTGGTCGTCGCTGTAGGTGGAGAGAATAAGCACCTTGGCGGCAGGAACTTTCCGGGCAATCCGCCGGGCGGCTTCCATCCCGTTTAACAGCGGCATCGCGAGGTCCATCAGGACCACATCCGGCTGAAGTCTTCTGGCCTCGCCCACTGCCCGGTAGCCATTCTCGGCCTCCCCGATGACATCGATGTCGTCGGTTGCTTTCAGCAGAGACCGCAGCCCTTCGCGGAAAACGGCGTGATCGTCCGAGAGCAAGACAGTGATTTTTTTCATAGGCTTCCTTTGAGATAGCGGGACCGCTTTGGTCGGCGCACCCCATTAACGTGTGACCGATGCTTCGGCGCAAAACCGGTGAGGGATGGATGGGCGAGCCACACGACTCGTTCCAAGGGAGCTTCCAGCGCAGGCTCCTGCGGCAGCGTGTTGTGTGTCAGCCAGAAATCCTTGATGGCTTTGACCATCTCCTCAAGCTTGCTCGCTTCGGACGGCTTGGTCAGAAACCCACTGGCGCCCAGGCGATAGGCTTCCACAATGTCTGCCTCTGAACCAGAGGCGGTCAGCATGAGGACCGTCAAGGCCATCCCGGGTTGCTGGCGAATCCATCGCAGGACATCCAGCCCCATCACGTAAGGCAATTTCAAATCCATCAGCACCAGGCACGGAAACGGGAATTCTTCGCGGTCAGCGAATCTGCCGGAGCCTTGCAAATAGTTAATGGCCTGCTGTCCGTCACTCGCGACCTGGATGGGATTAGCAACGCCGACTTTCGTCATCGCGTGCCGCAGAAGGAAGACATCGTTGGGATCGTCATCGACCTGGAGAACTGTTTTCACGGTTTTATGCCTTCTGTAGTTGAATCCAGAAGCGGGCGCCCTTGCCCAGTTCCGATTCGAAACCGATCTCCGCGCCCATGCGTTCGCTCGCCTTTCGCACGATGGACAGCCCAATGCCGGTTCCCTCGTACTCGGTCGCCGGCTGAATCCGCTCGAACAAGCGAAAAATGCGCTCGTGATTTTCGGGGGCAATGCCGATCCCATTGTCCTTGAACCATACCCGTATGGAGGCGTCTTCCACCTTTTCGGCCGAGACCTCGAGACGTGGCGTGGTTCCGGGCGCAACAAATTTTGTGCCATTGCTCAGCAAGTTGGAGACGCACTGGGCCAGCAGCGCCTCGTTGCCCATCACCTGGGGCAGCGTGCCTTGGATGCGAATCTCCGGTTTGATACGCTGTCCGTTCGGGAAGGTTTCAACCATGTCGCGCACCAGGCGGTCCAGATTCACCCGCTCCAGCGGGAGGTTGGAGTGGAGAACCTTGGTGTAACTCAAAACATCCTGGATAAGCCGATCGAGCCGCACGGCTGAGCGCATGATCCGGTGCAGATAATCGACCCCTTGTTCATCGAGCTTGCTGCCGTATTCATCCACCAGGAATTGAGCGAAGCTTTGCATGGCCCGCAACGGCGCCCGCATGTCGTGCGAGACGCTGTAGGAGAATCCTTCCAGTTCGCCAATGGTTTTGCGAAGCTCACTGGTGCGTTCCGCGACCACTTCCTCCAGATCGAGGGCGCGGCGCCCAATCTCGTCTTTCGCATCCAAGAGCGCCCGCTCCGCCCGCTTGTTCTCGGTAATATCCAGTGTCACTGCGAGAAAGTATTGCTCGCCAGCGGGAGCGTGATTGATGCAGGAAACGCTGCTGCGCACCCAAACGATGTCTCCGTTGGGTCGCAGGCAGCGCTTTTCGATGGAGAATCCCCCGCCTTCCTTTCTTAGCTTTTTCAGAAGGGCTGTGTTGCGGGCCTGGTCGTCCGGGTGGACGAGGTCCTGCATTCGCAAGCCGAGCAATTCCTTGGCCGTGCGCCCGGCAATGTCGCTGTAACATTTATTGACGAGTGTGAAGCGTCCATTCATATCCGTTTGCGCTATCCCGGCGGTGGCCTGGCTGAAAATGGCGTAAAACCGCTTCTCACTTTTCCGCAGCGATTCCTCGGCCTGTTTGCGCTGGGTGATGTCGCGGATGTTGCACTGGATGACTTTCCGCCCGCCTTCATCGTAGAGATTGCTGACAAACTCGACCTCGCGGCGCTGACCCGTTTTGTTTTGGAGCGGCAGGTCCTCGTAGCGAATGAAATGTTTCTTTTGCAACTCCCGAAAAGCCGACTGGTTCGCCTTTTCATCTTTCAGCAAGCCGATTTCCCAAAGGTCCTTCCCGAGCAATTCGCCGCGAGGGTAGCCCAATAATTCCGACATGAACGGATTGGCGTCCGTGATTTTGCGGGTGGTGGGATCGAGAATCAGAATTCCGTCCCGGGCCGCTTCAAAGAGGCGGCGGTAGCGAATCTCCGAGACCTGGATGGCGGCCTGGGCCCGCCGCCGCTCAGTAATGTCTTCTATGAACAGCAGAATTCTCTGCAAGTGATCCACCTGGCGTCCGCTCAGCAGCATCGTGCGCTGGCCGATGCTTTCAAACTCGTGCGTCACTTCGAATTCTTTGAAAAACTTCTTCCGTGGCAGCACCTCCTCCAGCAAGGTGCGCAGCTTGGGAATGTTCCACTGCCCATTGCCCAATTTATACACCAGGCGGTTGAGGGTCTGGCGTGGGGAAATTTTGAAAGCTTTGCAGAACGACTGGTTGGCCGTCCGCACGCGCAGTTTTTCGTCGAGAACCAACAAAGGCGGCACCGCCTCGATGACCGCTTCGGCATAGTCGCGCGCGGCGAGCAGTTGATTCTGCAGCAGCAAGGCCTCTTCGAGCTTCGGCCGCTCCTGTTGGCGCGCGCGTTGCGGGTTGCCCCTCCGTGGCGGCCGTTTCCGAGCTTTGATTTCCACCCCACAACCTTAACCGAGAAGGCGCGCGCTGGTATTCTGGGATTAACCGTGGGGTGTTTCCCCCTCGGAGGCATTTGCGGAACTCGTGCAAGGCAGGTTTGACCCTGCTGTATCGCCGATGTCCAATCATTTCCAATCTGCAGCGCTGCGGCATGCCGACGACCGGCCAACTGGAAGCCGGTGATACAACAGGTTGAAACCTGGGCTACTTTTCGAGCGCGTCGATCCTGCCAAACATCTGAAAGGAGCCTTTTTGAGATGTCTCCGAGACCGCTTTCGGGTTCGCTGGTTGCTATCGATTGATCGGCGAGACCCCTCGTCGCTTTCTCCACCGGCGTCTGCCGCCCTTCGCTTTTCCTCCGCCTGGCTTTTCCAAAGCTCATTTCGCAAGAGGACCAGTAGGCCCCTGCTGCTCATGGAATTTGCCGGGCGCGGGATTCCGTGGCTGTCTTTGAAGTTCGCCACAATATCTCTTCTTCCGATGTGTGCTTGATTTATTCGCTTATCACCGGCTCGGCTTCTCTCCTCACCTGTGGGCGGGCTGGGCCTGAGCCGACTGGCCAAATGGGCGCGAGGCTGGTCTCAACCATTCCGCTGGAAACGGCGTAACGGGTCAGCATGGCAGTCTTGTGGATGCTCAGCTTGGTCATGATGCTCTGCCGATGTTTCTCGACCGTTTTTACACTTACGCGCAGCAAGCCGGCTATTTGTTTGTTGGCAAAGCCTTCGGCGACCAATTGGAGGACCTCCTCTTGACGCCTGGACAAGGTCGGGGTTCCGTTAACCGGGCGGCGGCTATCACGGCGCGCTTCCCAATATTCTTTTGAGAGACGGACGAGGAGCGGGGGGCTAAAGGGGGCGCCTCCATCGCGCGCCTCGCGGATGGATTCCAACAAATTATCCCCGGCGGATTCTTTCATCAAATAACCGGCAACCCCTGCCTCAATGGCCTCGCGCAGGTGTTGCGCGTCACTATAACTCGAAAGGATGAGCACCTTGGCTGTGGGGACCCTGCGCGCAATCTTTCGCGCGGCTCCTACTCCGTTCAACAGGGGCATGGCCAAGTCCAGCAGGACCACATCTGGCCAAAGCCTTTCGGCCTCGCTCACGGCCTGCTGGCCATTTTCCGCTTCGCCGGCCACCTCCATATCTCCTGCCGCCTCCAGCAGGGCCCTGAGTCCCGCTCGAACAATGGCGTGGTCGTCAACCAGCAACACTTTGATGGGTTTCATAGATCGCTCCGGCTGCAGCGGTGGGCTTATTCCTGTGCTTACGGTCATGTCGTGAAAATAGACCGGCAAGGCGGTATGGGGTATTATGGGGATAACCTTAGGGGATTCGCCCCATACAAGGCAGGGAAAGCCGCGGCGCTCCGCGCACTCACCTGTTTGAAGCCTTGGGTGAACCCAACCCCCTCACCGGCGCTTCCGCGCTCGATGGCAAGGGCCGCAGGGGCGGCGGATTGGTCCAATTCACGTACTTGCGCAGGAGCCAGTGCCGTTGCATCGCTTCAACCAACCGTTCCAATTCGCGCATCGAAATCTGCGTCTGCAAAGCCAGCCCGGGAAGTTGTCCAGCCTCGTGGCCAACGGCCGCGCTGATCGCCGGCAGATTGGTGCTGGCAACCCGCAGGTCGCCGCTCGCCGCCTGCAGATTGGTCAGCGTAAGCTGCATTTCGTCCACCGACCGGCTGGCTTTGCCGAGGAGGGTCTTCAACTCCTCTGCGGCCGCGGGATCGCTCAGAAGCCTGCCCGCCGTGCCTTTGCCCTGCTGGAGCCCGGCAGCGATGCTGTCCATGCGTCCGATGAGCTGGTCGAGCCGCTCGCGCGAAGTAATCAGGTTCGAGCCCAATCCGCTCCACGTTTCAAGGCCCGCCCTCAGTTTCTTCAACGCGGGCACCGCCTCTTGGCGGATTTCCTCGACCGCGGATTCCAGCGCGCTGGGAAGCTGCTGGGTACAGATAATGCTGGCATTTTTCTCCGGCAACGGCTGGCCATGACCGCGCGTGATCTCGAAGTAGGCATCTCCCACCAGGCCGAACTTTCTTTTGACGACAGCGGAGGAGTCGGCGCGCACGAACCGGAAGAAGTCCCGGCGAATGTTCACCTCTGCCTCCATGCGTCCGGCGGGGTTGGCGCTGACATCGGAAACGGTCCCCATGAGGGTGCCCAGGAAATAGACCTCCGAGCCTTCCCGGATGCCCGCGGCGCCTTCCTCGGGCAAAACAATCCGCAGGGTGACATTGCCGATGAACCAGCGCTGGCTGCGGCCCGCCAGCACCAGCGCGGCGATGAGGACTGCGAGCACGACGAGCACGAAAGTGCCCGTGATCGCGTGAACGTGCCGGAATTTGAAGCGCTCTTCCATCACGATGGCTGGGTTGCCTCGGCGGTCAGCTCGTCGCACCTCAGGATGCAAATCGGTTTGTTCACGGCTAGAGGTAACTCAGCAACGACACAACCGCCGAAATGACAAACAGTCCGGCGACGGACCGAGTCAGCGCGCGCTGCGTAGCGCGCGGGATGTCCGTAACCGGCCCGCCGACGCCCAGCCCGCCGATGCAACAGGAGGCGCTGGTAAACAGGGCCGGAAGGATGCTCTTGGCCACGATGCCCGCGATGTCCTGGGGATGCAGCGCCTTGAGCACGCTGTTGGTGAAAAACCACACGTCCCGGCTGCCCGTGCCCAGCCAGGCCCCGAACAAATACCCGCTGGCAAGCGCCACCAGGATAAAAAGAATCGTCAGGCACAGTGTGGACACAGCCAGACCCAGCACGCGCGGCATCACGAGGTATTCGAAGGGATCGTTTCCCTCCCTTTGCAGGACACGAAGCTCTCCGTTGATTTTCAAGACCCCGAGTTCTGTCGCCATCGGGCTGCTGCTGCGCACGATCACCACCACGTTCGTCAGCAGCGGGCCAAGTTCGCGGGCCACGACCGCCACCAGCAGCGGCCCGAGCAGTTGTGACTGCCCCGCTTCGCCAGTCCAGAAGGCGAGCTGGACCACAACCGACATTCCGACAAACGCCGCTACTGCGCAGACAAAGCCGGCCGGTTCGACCCCGGCCTCCAGAACCTGCCGTGCGAAAAGGTTCCGCGCTCTGCGCGCCCAGTACCGCGGTTGAACACAGAGGCACAGCACAGTTCCGATCACCGCCGCCGCATGCCTCAATTCATCCCCCTGTGCCCAAACTACCTTCCCCAATTTGGCAAGGCCGCTCATGAATGTCTCGTCCTAATGGGATGTTCGCGGATTCGCGGTCACATCCTGGCGAGTCTCTTTTCACTCACCGGCTCATGGGCCAGCCCTCGGCTTGCCAGCCAAATGGGCGCGCGGTTAACTTCAACAACTCCGCTGGAAACCGCGTAGCGGGTCAAGACCGCGGTCTTATGGATATTCAGCTTAACCATGAGGCTCTGCCGATGCTTTTCCACCGTCTTGATGCTCAGCAACACTCGGATGGAATTCATAGATCGCTCCGTATCTCTGAAGGCACCCCCGCCAGGAAGTTGGTTGTTGCCAGGCACGCGCGCGCGCCAAGCCCCTCGGCGGGCCGGTCTGCCGCACTCTCCCACCTTCGGCGCCTCCGAGCGAGGCGCGAAGGGGTGTTTTGCGCCAGCCAGAAATCGTTAATGGCCTTGGCCATTTCGCCCAGTTTGTTGACTTCAACCGGTTTCACCAAATAGGCGTTGGCGCCCAGTTTATAAGCCGCCGCGATGTCCTCCTCCTCCCGGGAAGAACTGAGGATGATCACGATGGGGACCAATTCGGACTGCTCGCGGATCCATCTCAGGACATCCAACCCCATCACGAAGGGCAGCTTCAAATCGAGCAGGATCAGCTCTGGCAGCGGGAATCTCGATCGGTCGGCGAACTTGCCCGCCCCGCGCAGATAGTCAATGGCCTCCTGGCCATCCCCGGCCACCTGGAGGGGATTTGTCATGCCCGCCTTGCTCATCGCCCGTTGAAAGAAAAACACATCGTTTTCGTCGTCTTCCACCAGAAGGATTGGTTTGGTAATCATCTCTTAGCCTTTCGTTAATTGAATCCAAAATTGACTGCCTTTGCCTAACTCAGAGTCGAAACCGACCCGCGCCCCCATGCGCTCAATGGCTTTGCGCACAATCGTCAACCCAATGCCCGTGCCTTCGTATTGCGAGGCCGGGTGGATGCGCTCGAACATTCGGAAAATCCGGCCATGGTCCCGCTGGGCGATGCCGATGCCATTGTCCTCGAACCACACGCGGACCCCCGCCTGCACCGCCTCAGCCCGAATCCGGACACGCGGGAGGGTTCCCTGCGAGACAAATTTCAGCGCATTGCTCAACAGGTTCGAAATGCACTGAGTCAATAAGGCTTCGTTGCCCAAGACCGGCGGCAGGGCCGCTTCGATCCGTATCTCGGCTCCGGATTGCGACGGCTGGGTCTCGATGATGTCACGCATGAGTCTATCCAAATCCACCCGCGTGATCGGCGCCTCAGCGCGCAGCACTTTGGTGTAGCTCAACACATCCTGGATCAGGTGGTCCAGCCGCAGGGCAGCCCGGGAGATGCGCTGAAGGTAATCCGCCGCCCTGCCGTCCAGAGCCTTGTCCGTGTACTCCTCGCTGATTACGTTCGCATAGCCCTGCATCGCTCGCAGCGGCGCCCGCATGTCGTGCGACACGCTGTAGGAAAAAGCTTCCAGTTCGCTCACCGTTTCACGCAGCTCCGAGGTGCGCTCATCGACCAGTCCTTCGAGTTGGCTGGCGTGCTGGCTGATGACATCTTTGGCCGCCCGCAACTCACGCTCGGCCCGCTTGCGCTCCGTGATGTCACGGATATTGCATTGGATGACTTCCTGGCCGTCCTCGTCGTAAAGGTTGCTGATGAACTCCACCTCATGATGCTGGCCCGCTTTATTTTGGAGCGGCAAATCTTCGTAGCGAATAAAGTGGTTGCTCCGCAATTCTTGAAATGCGGCCCTGCTGGCGCTTTCATCCTTCAGCAACCCGATTTCCCAGAGCTCTTTGCCGAGCAATTCGGCGTGGGGGTAGCCCAATAACTCGGTCATGAACGGATTGGCGTCGGTAATTTTTCCCGTGTTTGGGTCCAGGATAAGTATCCCGTCGCGGGCCGCCTCGAACAACCGCCGGTAACGAATCTCCGAGGCTCGCATGGACGCTCGCGAGCCCCAAACCTCGGTGACGCCGCCTGCCACCCCTGCCCGGCTCGTTTCGGCTCTTCCAGACAGCCTTGGGCTTAATTTCATGTTTGCGGTCATGCGTTGACAATAGACCATTTGCATGGACTGGGGTATTATGGGGAAAACCTTGGGGGATTCCCCCCACATAACCAGGAAGGGTCCATACTTGCATTGGAGCATGAATACTCCATAGCGGACCGCGGGATTTATCGGGAAGGGCTCGCGTGAAGGGAGCCCGCGAAACCGGATGACCGGGCTGCCAGCGCCCGGCGCGGGGCCGGGTTAAAATTAACCCTGCGACCGGGCTGAACCGGTCGCAGGGCTTGCTTCGGCGAGTCAGGAACGAGCGTGGTTGCAGGCAGCCGCAGCAGGGTGCGGTGTTCGCTCAGTTGCCCCAGTTTCCTTGGCGGAAGAGGATGCCGCAGCGGCATAAATGTTCTGCATAACAAATTGCAGCGATCCGCTCGGCCATTGTACCAGGTGCCTCTATGAAATCGTAATGCTCGCCATTGCCCGTCTCTATTTTCATCACGTAACCGTCACACCCCGCATCGGGGATTCCCCCGATGGGCGTTTTTTTGAACTCTTCCCCGCCATTGGCTATTGACAATGCTCACTGAGAGTATCAAGGAGGCGCAGACGCCCCTCGAACTCGCAGCCGGGACGCTGCGCTACGTAACGCAGGCGTTCACGCCTGCGAGTTCCGGCAGCGTCCCGCTGCCGGTGCGGTGGCAGTGTTCAGGTGCGAACCATCACCGCTGCAAGGATTCGACTGCCCGCCCGCTTTCCCGGACGGGCCGCGGCTTGATATACTCGCGGACATTGGCGCTTTGACCCAAGACCTCCTTCACCGCTTCCAATAGCTCCTTGCGGGAAAAAGGCTTCTCCAGCGTCCCCGCCAGGTGCAGCCACGGATTCCGCTTCAGCTCATCCCTCGGCATCTCTCCGGACACCAGAATGACCGGAATGGCCCAGGCTTCGCCACGCAGCCGCTTGACCAGCTCCACGCCCGAAACCTTCGGCATGTTGTTGTCGGTGATCAGCAGATCGTAGTTCCTGGCATGCAGCGCTTCCCAGCCGCCGTCGCCATCTTCGGCCGTGTCCACCTGGTAGCCGGAGTCGCCCAGCACCGTGGCGCTCCACAGGAGAAGGGTCGCGTCATCATCGACCACCAGGATGCGAATCCGGCCAGTGGCCTGGCGTCGGGTTTGTGTTGCGAGTGGTTCTCCGGCGTTCAAGGTGTTGTTGCCTGTCACAACTACTACCATAACACTGCAGAAACCTCCGCGTCAGGTGGGGTATTCACCGTGGGGTATTCTCCTTCAGGCATTCAATCCTCCGGGCGAGCGAGCCCCATTTGGCGTTGGTTTTTTTGGTTTCGATTGCGTTTTTCACTTCACCCTGTATGGGGTGACAAAGTGTGTCACCGAGGTGACAAACCATGTCACCGACTCAAAAAAGTGGTTGGGCGTTGATAACTCCTCAACCCAGGTTTTGCCAGTCGGCACAACGATCATTTCCGCCCGCGGCACGGTTGGCAAAGTTGCGTTATCCGGCGCGAATGCTGGGAACCGGGGAAATCGTTCCCGCCATGCCTCTCCGCCTTGGCTTCCGAGAGCGTGATGCTTTCCTGGAGTGGTGATTACCAACTGGTCACTGCAACGAATGTTCTGGGGCCCTATGTTCCGGTTACCGGCGCGTCGAGTCCGCTAACCAACATGTTCACCGACCCTCAGCGCTACTTTCAGCTTAGAACGCCAGTTCCTTGATCATGGGGAACATCGAGAGCACTCGGAATATCGCGGCTTTCCTGAATCTGAGGGGAATATCCGCGTCCGTGCGGACTAGCGGCAGCCCCATCGAGCCGGCGCAGGACGAAGCTGGCTAAGTAATAGTTAGCCGAACACTGCTCTCGATGATCCCCTCGGCGATGGCGTAACGGGTGAGGCCCGCGACGTCGTGGATGTTGAGCTTGGTCATGAGATTCTGCCGATGCTTGTCCACGGTTTTGAAGCTCACCCCCAGCTCGGCGGCGACCTGCTTATTCGGTTTGCCCTCAGCGATTAATTGGAGCACCTCGACCTCGCGCGAGCTCAGGCGGTTGGTTCTCCGCTTGGATTGTCCCGCGCGATCGCGGTAGCTGCCTTCCCCACCGTTGACCCGTTTGGCGACCACCGGACTGAAAAACGTGTTTCCTTTTTGGACTTCGCGAATGGCTTTGGCCAGAACGTCTGACGAGGTCTGTTTGAGCAAAAACCCCGCCGCTCCTAACGTGGCCACCTGCTCGACATACGCGCTATCGCTGTGGGCGGACAGAATGAGCACTTTCGTCTCGGGAAAGTTTTTGCGGATCTGCCGGGTCGCTTCCAATCCGTTGAGCAGCGGCATCGCGATGTCCATTACGACCACCGCTGGCTTCAATTTTCGGGTCAGTTGCACGGCCTCGCGGCCCGTGGCCGCTTCGCCCACGACTTGAATATCGCTTTCGTGTTCCAATAACGACCGGAAACCTTCTCGGACCACACGGTGGTCTTCAGCCAACAGGACGGTAATCTGATTCATATAAGTCAAAGTGTTCTATTAATTGATTGAGTCAGCTCAGCTTCTCCTCCCCCCCCGGGGGGGGGGCCGATTCCGATCCTTTAGTGGAATTTGTGCAAGGATGGTGGTGCCTTTGCCGAGGGCGGACGTGACAACGAAATTGCCGCCCACCATTTCCAATCGTTCTTTCATGCCTAGCAGCCCCAATCGTTTGCTCTTATTGCCACGCACTACGCATTCCTGCAGAAAGCCTTTGCCATTGTCCATTATTTGCATGCAAAGAGTGCCGTCCAGGATCTGGAACTTCACCTCTGCCTGCGTGGCATGGGCGTGGCGTGAGACATTGGCGAGCGCTTCCTGGGCCACGCGAAAGAGCGCCGTGCGTTTGTCTCCGTTCACTTTCTCCGCCGCCGCCAGCGCCGACAACGTGACCCGGATACCCGTCTCGGCCCGGAAGTTCTTCAGATACGAATGCAGGGCCGGAATCAGGCCCAGGTCGTCCAACACCGTCGGGCGCAATTCGCGGGCAAAACGGTGCACGATCTTCACCGAGCGCTCCACCAATTGTTGCGTCAGCTCGATGCTTCGTTCGATGCCTTTGGTGTTGAGCGTGGCCTCTTTCCTTAAAGCCGCCAGGCGCACATTGATACTCGTCAAGGTCTGGGCGATCACATCATGCAGCTCCCGGCTGATCTTCTTGCGCTCTTCCTCCTGCGCCGAGAGGAGCTGCCGGGACAACAGCCGCAATTGTTCTTGCATGTTCCGCGAATGCTCCAACAACCGCCCATAGTGTTGCTCGCTTTTCTTGAGCGACTCCTCCGCCAGCCGCCGCTGCTCGGTTTCCGCCTTCAACCGCTGGTTGGAGGCGGCCAGGTCCATACTGCGCTGGCATAACGCCTGGGTCAGTTGCTCCAGGCGCTGATTGGTCTCGATCGCCGTCCGATGAAGCTCCTCGATCGGAGTGATGGCCGCCGCAAAAAAATTACCGGCTCGGCGCACGACTGCCCCCCGGCTCGCCGGCGAATCGCTCGGCGCCACCAATTGCAGCAACGTCCGCTCGTGAATCCTGACCAGGTCCAGCGTCTCCAGTTCCAGGTTAATAGCTCGGCGTCCCAAGTTCTGCGCCGGCTGCAAGCTCGCCCGCGGACCTTGCTTGAGATGTTTCCGCAACGCCGTCCAGTATTGCCTTGAAAGCTGACCTAGCTTACGATTCATGGCATCTCCCGTATTCACTGGTGAACCGCTCTATGGTTCTTACCGACCGATCCACCAACCGCCCCGTGCGGGCAATCTCCTCTTGGAGCTGCTTGGCGTTGTGGCCGGCCGCCTCTTTCACCGTCAATAGGCGCACATTGATTCCCAACAGCGTCTGGGCGATTTCATCCTGCAAATCGTGACTAATCTGCTTTCGCTTATGCTCCTGCGCCGACAGAATCTGGTGGGTGAGGTGCTGCAGATGCTTTTGCAGCGCCAGCGATTCCTCCAGCAGGGTTCGATAGTACTTCCCGCTTTTCTTGAGCGCTTCCTCCGCGGACCGGCGCCGGGCGATCCCCAGTTTCAATAGCCGGTTGGCGCCAGCCAGTGCCAGGGTGCGCCGGTCGAGCGCCTTGCTCAGTCGCTTCAACCGGGCGCTGGCTTTGAGCGCCGCGCGATGCGTCTCCTCGATTGGCGTGATCGTCTCCGCAAAGAATTCCCCCGCCCGTTCGAGTACCCCATCCCTGCTGCTGCCTGCCTCCAGTTTCTCCAGGGCGCGCTCGTGAATCCTCGCCACGTCCAGTGTCTCCAGCCCCATCGACGCCGCCCGGCAGCCCAGTCCCCGCGCCGTTTTCAGCCCTGCCCGCGGCTTTTGCCTCAGGTGCTTCTTCAACGCTGCTGCATATCGACTCGATAATGCGTTCACTTTGGGTTTCATTTTCTGTCCGAACTCGCCCTGCCATTTAGGGCGGCCTGTGGTTACTGTCGGCCCCGTCGGCCCAGCGAACCACTCCAACATCTACCCTTTGCTCCAAACTGTCTAATCGGGGATGTCCCCGATACACTTAGGACCTTTCTTTCACCGTAAGCCCTGTACGGCAAGAGATTGAAAGCGTGGAGGGTTTCTGTTTAATAGGGGGTTGATGGCCGGGCCGATGAAATCACAATGGGATTTTGGCGAGCTGTTCCCAGTCGAACAGACCCGCAAGGTGCTCTCGGTGACCGAGTTGACCTGGGAAATTCGGCGCGTGCTGGAAAAGCATGTCGGGTTGATTTGGGTGACCGGCGAGATTACAAATCTGCGCGTCCAAGGTTCCGGCCATATCTATTTCACCTTGAAAGATGCCGGGGCGCAGTTGAGCTGTGTGTTGTTTCGCGGGGAATTGCAGGTCGATAGCGCCTTGTTGCAGGATGGGCGCAAGGTGGTTTTGGGCGGCGACATCACCGTTTATGAACTCCGTGGACAATATCAGTTGCGCGTCACCACGGTTGAGTTGCAGGGGTTAGGCGCCCTCCAGGCCGCTTTTGAAAAGCTCAAGCTGAAATTAAAAGCAGAGGGCCTGTTTGCGACGGAACGGAAGCGGCCTCTGCCTCGCTTTCCACAGCGAATCGGTTTGGTCACCTCACCCACCGGCGCGGCGATTCGGGACGTGTTGCACGTGGTCAAACGGCGCAACCCCGGGCTCGAACTCATTTTGGCCCCCTGCCGTGTTCAAGGGGACGGGGCAGCCCTGGAAATAGCCGCCGCGATTCGCTTGCTGAATGATTTCCATAAGCGGCAGCAGGGCGGCCTCGATTTGATATTGGTGACCCGCGGCGGGGGGAGCCTGGAAGATTTGTGGGCCTTTAACGAGGAAAGGGTAGCCCGCGCAATTTTTGAGTCGGCGCTGCCGGTGGTTTCCGCAGTCGGCCATGAAATCGACTTCACCATCAGCGATTTTGTCGCCGATGTCCGCGCCGCCACCCCCAGCGCTGCAGCCGAGGTTCTGACCGAAGGTGTCTTTTCGAGTTGCCAGTTTGTTTCCGAGGCAACCGCCCGCCTCGGCCAATTGGCCAGGCAACAAATGGCTGATAAGCAATACGTGCTGAACCAGGCCGGGCTGCGGCTGGGTCGTCTGCACCCACGCCGCCGGTTCAACGAGTGGCTGCAGCGGCTGGATGACCTGCAGACGACTCTGAGCCGTTGCGCGCAACAGGGCGTCAGGCGCCAGCGGCTGGCATGGCGGAATCTTTCTGACCGCCTGGGGCGATTGCGTCCCGCTTTTGTGCTCAAACAACGGCGCGAGGTGTTGGACCAGGCCGGCCAACGCCTGCGCGAACAGGTCCGCCACAGGCTCCGCGAGACCCAACAACGGTTGGATGCACTGCAAATACGCCTCCGCCTGCTGGGACCGGAACAAGTTTTGGCGCGCGGCTATTCGATTACCATGGATACGGCTTCAGGAAGGGTGCTGCGGGCCGCCGCCGAGGCGCGCCAGGGACAGACCTTGAGGACAAGGCTGGCACAGGGAGAGATTGTGAGCAGAGTGGACACGAATGATGAGGAACGAAGGAGGAAGAGTTATGAATGATGAAGCGAGTGGCCTGGGAGTTTCGCGGAGGGACTTTTTGAAAACGACGACGGCGGTTTCACTGGGGGCGGCCTTGAATGCGGCCGCCCTGGCTGAAGGGGCGCCGGAGACGGGAGGAAACACTGGACAAAAAATGATCGGCATTCAGGCCGGGGCGGTTTCTTTTGTGGATGAGGGCGTCGAGCGGGTGCTGGACATCTTTCAGGAACAGGGGGCGGTGAACACGATCTTTTTGGGAGCCTTTACTTATGGCCGCGGTCTGGCTGGCCGCCAGATACCAGGCCAGCCTTTCCCCGACCACGGCGTGCAGGATTCCGATGAACGCTTCTTTCATGGAGGCAATTACGCCACCCCGCACCCCGAGTTCTATAAGGACACCGTTCTGAAACAGACCCGCGCGCCGGACTTCGGCAACCTCGATATTCTGCGAGCGGTGCTCCCCAAAGCGAAGGAGCGCGGGATGAAAGTGTTTTGCTCTTGTGAAGACGCCTGGCGCCCGTCGGTCCCTGGCTTTGAAGAGGTCGCCGAGGTCGATCTCAACGGGCACAAAACCGGTTCGCAATGCCTTTTCAATCCGAATGTGCGCAATTTCTGGGTGGACCTGGCGACCGATTATTGCCGGTCATATCCGGTGGACGGGGTTTTGTTTTTCAACGAACGCAATGGTCCGCTGCTCAATGCCCTGGGAGCAAGCCATGCGCAAAGCATCGCTTCTGGCCGCGTGACCTGTTTCTGCGAGCATCATCGGCTGGCGGCCCAGGCGCGCGGCATCGACATCGAGCGCGCCCGCCAGGGTTATAGAAAGCTGGACGAATTCGTGCAGCAGGCCCTGACCGGCCAGCGGCCAAGCGATGGCTACTTCGTCGAGTTCTGGCGGGTGCTGGTCGAGAATCCTGAAATCCTGGCCTGGGACAGGCTATTCGATATCAGCAAGCACCAGGTCGTGGCGGATGTGCGGGCGGCTGTAAAACGGGTGAATCCCGCCCTGGAGGCGGGCTTTCACATCGAGCATGTCAACTCGTTTAATCCGATCTTCCGCGCAACGCGTCGCTACGACGAGCTGGCCCAGAAAGCCGATTTCTTGAAGGTGGTTGTCTATAACAATTGCGGTGGTGAGCGCTATGCCCACTTCATCCGGAACGTCGGCGCGACGGTCTTTCGTGATGTGCCGCAGGAAGAGCTTTTGCGCTTCAACAATCATTTGTTGAATTATGCCAATGAGGCCGGTTTGAAGGAGTTGCCCCAGGCCGGTCTTTCCCCCGATTATGTCGCGCGAGAGACCAGGCGGGCCTTGGATGGAGTGAAAGGCAAATGCAAAGTGCTCCCAGGCATCGATATCGGAATTCCGACAGGAAAAAACAGCCGCAAAGCTTCACCCGAAGACACTTATGCGGCAGTCTCAGCCGCGCTCAAGGCAGGGGCGCAGGGGATCATTCTCTCGCGCAAATATTCCGAAATGCGACTCGCCAATCTCTCTGCCGCCGGGCAGGCGGTAAGGCAGAGCTAGCAACAAGGTCGTCCCAGGAAAAAGTGGGTCTTGCCTTGGGTGACTCTTCAAAACACTGAGGGATCACCCCCTTTCTTATTTTTTCGACTCGGCATTATCAGAGGCTTTGCAGTAATGCCATCAGTTGATCGGGCGGGCGGTATCGGGGAGGCCGTCCGTAGAAGGGCTCGGTCTTGGTCAGCAAACAAACGTCACTGGCTGACTGTTTGCGGCGGAATATTTGTATAGCTTCCGGCATCCGCGTGCACCCGATTACCTGCAGGGTCAATGATGGTTGCGGTGACGAACACGAGCGTGTGCCGATTAAGAGAGTTTGATTTGCTGCCATCCAGTTCCGCAAGCGCGGCGGCCGCAGGCATTTGATCATCATTCAATCTAAAAACCAGCGTTTGGCCGTCCAGCATATTCACTGAATTCGTTGTTTGCTGCACGCGAAATTGAGGTGAGACTGTCGGGATATCAAATTCCTGCCCCGCTGAATTATAAGCTGGCGTCGTGTTCGCAGATGGGGCGTAACCTAAGAATTCGGTCACCGAAGTGATGACCGGTAATCTGACTGTATAACCGTCGGACAAGACTGTCGGCACCGCGTCGAGAACCGGACCACACTCGATAGGCCCTGCTTGAGGAACGATGCTGCAAGTGCCATTTGTTTCCTTAAGGCAAAAATTGGTCACGACAGAAATGGTTTGTGTTGTCCCGATTTGAACCTGGCGTCCGCTCAGGGTCACGACTCTCTGCTCAGCGAGACCTTCAACATCATCGCGTGAGCGTAATTGCTTTAGCCCGGTTAAGAAGCTTTCGCTGGTAAGAACACTGGGACTGGTCGAGTCATACCAACCGGCAGATACGTCGTTCGGCACCGTCATGAATCTGGCTTCCATCTCGATTTGCGGCACGGACGAATTGGTGTTCATTGCCACAACTACGGCCGGCAGCGCGCGATGTTGTTTAGTCGCTTCGTCCAGTTGCCGCCGCAAAACGGCGGTTTCGCCGCGCAATCGCAAGAGTTCATCCCGATTGTTTTGTTGCTGCTCATTTTCCCGTTGTGCCGCCGCCAATTGACTTTTTGCGTCGTCGCGTTCCTGGCTCATTTGCGCAATTTGCTGGTTCTGCGATGTTTGTTGTTCCTGTAACGCGGCGACTTGCTTTTGCAAATGAAACGAGTAAATGCCGGCGCCAATCGCGACCGCGGCAAATCCAGCGATAAAAAGCTTTTGGAGCATGGCGATTCCGGCGGTAACGGTTATTGCGGAAGTTGCGGCTAAGATTTTCGCAGCCAGTCCCACCGGGGCAGCGTGCACGGCATTCGCGGAAATCAAAATTCCCAGACTGCCCGCGCCCATGGTGATTTTGTTCTTCGCGAAAATCTCGCGCAGTTTTTCCACTGCACGGCTCACCCGTTTTTGCGCGGCATCGTCGCTCACCCCGAGAATGGTGGCGATTTCGGCGGCGGATTTCTTATGAAAATAGCGCAGCACCACGGCATCGCGGTCAGCGTCAGTCAATTCGCCCAGCGCGGCATCCAGGTGCGGTTCGATCTGCTCCCACCCGGCATCCGCTGAAGTTGAAATCGGTTCGCTCATGGCAAAGGCCTCCTGTTCGCGCGCCCGACGGCGTTCGATGGCGCGGACGGTCTGGGCGGCGATGTTTTGCGCGGTCCGGTGCAGCCACCCCGCCAAAGTCGCCCGCTCCACCAGTTCGGAAGCTTGCCTGGCCAGCGCGATGAATGCGCCTTGGGTCACGTCTTCGGCAAGATGCGGATCACGAACCATTCGAATGGCGGCTGAATAGACAAGGTCCACATGGCGGTGGACCAGTTCGTTGAACGCGGCCTCAAGCCTGCGTTCGACGTAGGCTTTCAGCAATAGGCTGTCGGTCCGATCCGTCACTCATTGCATGTTAGCCACCGGGTCAGAAATCGGACAGGGAAAGGTGCTTTTTCTCGAACCAGATTTGCGCACCGCCCAGCCTGCGGCCTATGCCGCCGCGGGTTGAACCCCTCAAAAACCTCGTTTTGCAGGTAAATCAGGCCAGAAAATGGGTTTCTTGCGACAACTGATTGGAAATGAAGTCATTTCTCCAAAAAGTCGGATTGAACCGCCTTGTTCGCTCTCAGACGCTAGCCGTTTCCTTCAAAAAACCCTGGAATTTCTCGGCTGAAACCACCGCCGCTGCGCAACGCGCAGCGACCAAATCCGAACGAAATTCAATATGGTGGAGCCGACAGGAATCGAACCTGCGACCTTCTCATTGCGAACGAGACGCTCTACCAACTGAGCTACGACCCCATCACGTTAATGGGAATTATTATGGAACAATAAAGACCGCCCGCAAGCGCAAAGAACTGCAGCCTACGGACCGCGGACCGCATAGAAAGGACGGTTGAATTTAGGCATCACCTCAGCGATGTTCGCTCGTGAATCAATCCGTAACACTCGATGAAATCGGTACGTGCCGGTTGGGCGAGGTCCGCAAAGCACTGGCCCCCTGTTCCATCGTCATCTTCGGGGCCAGCGGCGATTTGACCGCGCGCAAACTGGTCCCGGCCCTCTACCACCTTTTCATCGACAATCAAATGCCGCCGGATTTCCGCATCATCGGATTTGCGCGGCGGGAGAAAACCGACGCATCCTGGCGCCAGGAACTGCGCCAGGCCTTGGACCAGTTCTCCCGCACCAAACCCGTCGATAACAACGTGTGGGAACAATTCTCACAGCACATCTCCTATTGCCGGGGCGACCTGACTGACCCAGGGGCCTATCAACGGCTCGAACAGCAACTCACTGCCCTGGGCAGCGAACCGTTGCGCAAGAACCTGCTGTTTTATCTCGCAACCTTGCCCAGCCAGTTTGGGTCGGTTATCGAACAGCTCCATCAGGCGGGGCTTTTGCAAAAAAATGATGCCAACGGCCGGGGCTGGCAACGGATTGTGGTCGAGAAACCCTTCGGCCATGACCTGGAAACGGCCCGCCAGCTCAACCGGGAACTGACCCGCTATGCCAGCGAACAGCAGGTCTTTCGCATCGACCATTATCTGGGCAAGGAGACCGTCCAGAACATCCTGATGTTTCGCTTTTCGAACGCGACTTTCGAGCGGCTCTGGAATCGGGACTCGATTGATCATGTGCAGATCACCGTCAGCGAGGAATTGGGCGTGGGGCAGCGCGGAGGCTATTACGAAGAAGCCGGGGCGTTGCGCGATATGGTTCAGAACCATCTGCTGCAGGTCCTTTCGCTGGTCGCCATGGAGCCGCCGGTTTCACTCGAAGCCGAGTGCATCCGGGATGAAAAAGTCAAGCTGCTCAAATCCATCCGGCGCCTGACACCCCAAGAGGTGGCGCGCCAGGTCGTTCGCGGCCAGTACTTTGCCGGCAAAGTCGATAGCGAACTGCGGGTCGGCTATCGGCAGGAGCCGAAGGTAAAACCCGATTCGAATGTGGAAACCTATGTAGGGCTTGAATTGTTCATCGATAATTGGCGCTGGTCGGGTGTTCCCTTTTTCCTGCGCACCGGCAAGTGTCTCCCGCTCAGCGCCAGTGAAGTGCGCGTGCAGTTCCGCCCCACGCCTCACGTCCTGTTTGCCGCAGAGTGCGGCCAACAACTTGACTCCAACTCTCTGACGCTGCGTTTGCAACCCAACGAGGGCATTACACTCCGTTTCAACGGAAAGGTGCCTGGCACCAGCCTGGCTGTCCGTCCCGTGCGCATGCATTTCAGTTACGACAGCGAATTTGGCGCCTACACGCCCGAGGCCTACGAACGGCTCCTGCTGGAGGCCATGGCGGGCGATGCCACTCTGTTCATCAGGCGCGACGAGGTGGAGACCGCGTGGCAAATCGTGGATTCCATCCGCCAGGCCTGGGATGCCAAGCCGCTGACCAATCGCGAGTTTTATTCAGCCGGCACCTGGGGGCCGGTCGCGGCCGATGACCTGCTCGCCCAATCGGGCCATGCCTGGCGCGAACCGGCAGTGCTGACCGGCAAAGGGCCTGCCGCGAGAATCGCCGAAGATAGCCCTGTGCCACGCTCCTGATTTCACTGTGATGAGCCATTTCGACCTCCTCAAGCATCCCAATCCCGAGAGCCTGGCCCAGGCAGCCGCTGCCGCGTGGCTCGATGAGCTTGGGCGGGCCGCCACCCAGCCGGGGCCTTATCTGGTGGCTCTTTCCGGCGGGCGCATTGCGGCTCGCTTCCTGCAACGCGCATCAGAGCTTGGGAAGGCAAGCGCAGATAAAATCTTCCGTTCTGTTCATTTCTTTTGGGGTGACGAACGTTGCGTGCCGCCGGACGACCCGGAAAGCAATTTCGGAATGGCGCGCCAATGTTTTTTGCAGCCTCTGAGAATTCCAGAGGCCCAAATCCATCGGATTCGCGGTGAGGACCAACCCGAGTTGGCAGCAGCCCAAGCCGAGGCCGAGCTCTGCTCGAAGGCCCAGCGCGCCGCCAATGGCCAGCCGGTCATCGACCTGGTCTTCCTGGGCATGGGTCCAGAAGGCCATGTCTGCTCGTTGTTTCCAGGTGAACCCGAAGACCTCGCCCTCAGCCCCGCTGTGTTTCGCCCCGTGGTAACACCTAAACCGCCGCCCCGTCGAATTACCCTCGGCTACCCCGCTCTGGCTGCCGCGCGCCAGGTGTGGCTTCTGGCATCCGGTGAAGGAAAGGAAGAGGCATTGCGCGAATCACTTGCGCAAACTCGCCGCACACCCTTGGCCCGTGTGCTGGCTATGCGCTCCCACACACGAGTTTTTACTGACCTGGCCATTCCAACTTGACGCGGCGGCGCTTCAATGGAATGAGTAACCATGAAGCTCTTCCCTGGCCGGGGCGGCCAGAGCAGTGTTTTTGTGACGGCCACGAGCATCTTTGAAAAAGAGAAGATTTTTTGAACAAGTAGCGTCGCTATTGCATCTATTATAGCAGTTGCGAAGCAGATTTCGCTGTTCGTTTAGGGTTAGTATAGAGGTTTTGCTTGTAATGCGGTTCGAACAGCGAGCAAATAGTTGGCCGCATTACCCTTCTGAGCGCCTGGGTGAAGGCGTATAAACCTCGTCACCACTGAGAGCCGGATGCAAATCCGGCTCTTTGTTTTTTGCTTTTGACATCCCCGCCCTTGCACTAACTTTCGGGACGATGAAACATCACCTCGATTTCGAAAAGCCGATTGCAGAATTGCAAACCAAGCTCGACGAATTGAAGAAACATCCCGAAACCCACTCCCTCGACCTGAGCGTGGATGAGGAGGTGGCGTTAATCGAAAAGAAACTCGAAGAAACCAAGCGGCAGATTTTTTTGAATCTCAGCGCCTGGGACCGGATCAAGATCGCACGCCATCCCAAGCGACCGTTTTCCCTGGATTATTTCCAGTCCGCGTTTACTGATTTCAATGAACTGCATGGCGACCGGCTTTTCGCCGAAGACCGCGCGGTGGTGGGGGGATTTGCGTCGCTGGGGCCGCACAAACTGGTGGTCATCGGCACGCAAAAAGGGCGTGACACCAAGGAAAATATCCTGCGCAACTTCGGGTCTGCGCATCCGGAGGGCTATCGTAAGGCCCTGCGTTTAATGCGGTTGGCGGATAAATTTGGACTGCCGATCATCACATTGATTGATACAGCCGGCGCCTATCCGGGCATCGGCGCTGAGGAACGCCACATCGCTGAGGCCATCGCGGTGAACTTGCGTGAAATGATGCTGCTCCAAGTGCCCATCATTGCCGCAGTCATCGGGGAAGGGGGCTCTGGCGGCGCCCTGGGCATCGGTGTCGCCGATCGCGTGCTCATCCTGGAAAACGCCTATTACTCGGTCATCAGCCCTGAAGGGTGCGCCGCGATTCTCTGGAAGGACCGCTCGGCCGCTCCTAAGGCCGCCGAGGCTCTCAAGATAACCGCCAAACACCTGCTGGAATTGGGTCTGGTGGACGAGGTGGTCCCCGAGCCGCTTGGCGGCGCCCACACCGACCACGACCGCACTACTGAGACCTTGAAGGGCGTCCTTCTGCGGCACCTGGAACAACTCCTGGCGCTGTCTGCCGCAGAACGGCTCAAGCAACGATACGCCAAATTCCGAAGTTTCGGTCATTTCAACGAAAAGAAACCGGCAGCGCTAAACGGCGCCGACACCCCAACCCAATAACCCACTTCATTCGCGGGATTGGAATGTTATATCCCTTTACCTTTCACCCAATCTTTAAGCAGCGGGTATGGGGCGGACGCGAGTTGGAGCGCCTTTACGGCAAAGGGCTCCCCCCTTCGGCGCCCATCGGTGAATCCTGGGAAGTCAGTGATCGGCCCGGCGACGTCAGCGTCATCGCCAATGGCCCGTTGGCAGGCAAAGACCTGCGTTGGCTGCTCGAACAGCATTCCAGCGAATTGCTTGGACATTCAACCCCTCCTGAGGCGCGTTTTCCGCTCCTTATCAAAATCCTCGATGCGAGGGAAAAACTCTCGCTCCAGGTCCACCCGCCGCCGGCCAAGGCAGCGCAGTTGGGTGGCGAGCCCAAAACCGAAATGTGGTATATCGCCCATGCCGAGCCCGGCGCCGAGCTTTATGCAGGGCTCAAACAGCGAGTGACCCGCGCGGGATTCGAACAGAAACTGCGCGATGGCTCGGTGGCAGATTGTTTCCACCGTATCCCCGTTCAAGCGGGCGACGCGATGTTCTTGCCCAGTGGCAGGGTTCATGCCATCGGCGCCGGTCTCGTTATCTTTGAAATCCAGCAAAACTCGGACACGACCTACCGCGTGTTCGATTGGAACCGGGCGGGGCTCGACGGCAAGCCGCGCCCGCTTCACTTGCGCGAATCACTCGAGAGCATTGATTTCCAGGATTTCGAGCCGGGCCTTGTCAGCAACGAGTTCCGCCCCATAAGCCCCGGCACTGAGATTCGGTCGCAGACCCTCGTGAACGACCCGCTTTTTGTGGTGCAACGCTATCGCATCGGTCCGCTCGCAACTTTCAGCCTCCAGCCGCATCGAATGCAAATCCTGGGCGTTATTAGCGGCCAACTCGAACTGCGCGCCACCCATTTGAATGTGCTGCTTCCGGGCCAATTCGTCCTCATCCCCGCCTGCTTGGCCCAGGCCTCGATTTCAACAGAGCGTCCTGCCAGTTTTCTCCTTGTGCAGCTCAGACTTCCTGATCCCGTGCAAAAGGAGTGAGACGGTGTTCTGAGGCTCATTTCCAGAGTGGACAATGCGAACCGATGCGTTCATTCTCTGCTCGACTTCTTCATGAGAACACTCTTGCTGGGCATTGACAGCGGCACACAATCCACCAAGGTCCTCGTCGTCGATGCGCGCGACGGCAAGGTCCTGGCAGCGGCGGCGCAGGAATACGAGCTATTGCCAGACCTGCCGCCCGGGGCCAAGGAACAGCACCCGCACACCTGGCGCGAGGCGACCGCCAGCGGGATTCGCCGCGCGTTGCGCCAGGCCAAAGCGGTCGCCGCCGAGGTCAAGGCCATCGGCGTTAGCGGTCAGCAGCACGGCTTCGTGCCGCTTGACCGCAACGGCGAAGTCATCCGGCCAGCCAAACTGTGGTGCGACACTTCCACTGCCGCCGAGTGCGACGAAATCATGGAACGGCTCGGCGGCCTCAAAAAGACGGTACGCGCGCTGGGCAATGCCGTCCTGCCTGGATTCACCGCATCGAAGATTCTCTGGCTCAAGAAGCATGAACCCAAGAATTATCAGCGGCTTGCTACGGTGCTGTTGCCGCATGATTACTTGAATTTCTGGCTGACCGGCGAGCGGGTGATGGAGTACGGCGACGCCAGCGGCACGGCGCTGCTCGACGTGCGCAAGCGTAAATGGTCCGATACGGCGTTGGAGGCTATCGACCCGGACCTTGCGGGCAAGCTGCCGCCGCTCATCGGCAGCGACCAGCCGGCGGGAGTCCTGCACTCAGCGACGGCCAAGCTGCTGGATTTAAACCCGGGCGTGCTGGTCAGCGCCGGCGGAGGCGATAACATGATGGGCGCCATCGGAACGGGCAACACCCGTGCCGGGGTTATTACCGCGAGCTTCGGCACCAGCGGCACCATTTTCGCCTGCGCCGAAAAACCCATCGTCGATCCCCAAGGCGAGATCGCCGCCTTCTGCGACTCGACCAACCGCTGGCTGCCCTTGCTCTGCACCATGAACGTCACGGTGGCCACGGAGATGGCGCGCGACGATTTCGGGTGGTCGCACGAGAAATTCGCGGCGGAGGCGGCGCGCGTGGCCCCCGGTTCTAACGGGCTTATGTTGCTCCCCTATTTTGAAGGGGAACGGACTCCCAATGTGCCGGACGGCACAGGCGTCTGGTTCGGTGTGACTCAAAAGACTTTTGAGGCAGGCCATTTTGCCCGAGCCGCAATGGAAGGCGTCACGCTGGGAATGAATTATGGCTTGCGGCGCTTGGCGGAATTAGGGGTCAAGCCGGTCCAAATCCGCGCCACGGGAGGCGGCGCAAAGTCCAAGGTCTGGCGCCAGATTATGGCGGATATTTTCAACACGGAAGTGGTCACCTTGAAAGTGAGCGAAGGGGCTGCCTATGGGGCGGCGTTGCAGGCCCTCTGGTGCTGGCGCCGGCAACAGGGCGAGAAGGTCTCGATCAGCGAGATTACCCATCAATTTGTTGAACTGAACTCAGCCGAAACAGCGGAACCTTGTCCAAAAGACGCGGAGGTGTATCGGCAGATGCAGGAGCTGCAAGATGACCTTTCGCTGGCTTTGAGGGGCGCGTTTAGCAAGCATCGCCGGTTGATGCTGCGCGGATTGCCTGGAAGGGATATCACTTAGAGCGGCTCTCCCGTCGTCCTCGAAACCCCTGGAGAATCGAGGACGAGGACGAGGAGGATGGCGGCGATCAGTCATAGTGCGTTATTGTTAGTTTGGCCAGGTTGCCTGTAGGCACTCGTCTGATTTGCCGTCGAACTCGCGCACCGAATATCGCTGCTCAAACTCGCCAATCGAGCCGGGAGGATCGTCGGAAGAAACCGCGACCATGCTGTTGCAGAAATGGTAGGAGCTGTAGAGCCATCGCCCATCAGAGGCATGCCCAAGAAACAAATGGTGCACAAATCCACTGTTGGCGCCGTGCCAAAACGCGTAAATAATGAACTCGCCGTTGGTCATTCGGACAACATTGTCGCTCGTCCAGGGAGTAAGGCCTTTAAGCCCGTCGAGTTCTTTGCTGATCTCCTCATTCGTGATCGATAATCCGGCTAGGCGGCCTAGCGTTTCCGTCTTCCATGCGGCCCGGGCGTGTTCGTATCTCCCCTTGGCTGCCCACCAACAACCACCGAGCAGGAGGACGATTGCCGCCGGGATCGTTAGCCACGGTAGGACTTTGCGGCTCATGGATTATAGCGCGTTCCTCGCTTTGTATCCGTATTTGCGAGCAATTCACACCACACACTCTGGCCTTTCGCCCAGGCCCAGCATCCATTCATAGACCTGCGCCATCTGGATGCCGATAGGCCCCCAAGTATATTTGGCGGCGACCAGTTCCCTGCCGCGGCGCCCCATCTCGTACAAGGCAGCGTCCGGCAAAGCGCACGCCGTCTTGAGCGCCTGGGCCAGCGGCGCTACTCCCGTGCCGATCCACCAACCGCATTGGTGGCGTTCGAGTTCCTGCCAGGGAGTTGCCTGGGTCGTGATGACCGGGAGTTCGCAGCTCAGCGCCTCGGGCACCACGAGCCCAAAATTCTCACTCAACGACGGCAGCACGAACAGGTCTGATTCGCAATAGAGCTTTACCTTATCGCGCCCCCAGACTTCGCCGCAAAAGATGACCCGTTGCCCCAACCCGCGCGCCTGCGCCGCCGCCTTCACCTCGGCCAGATGTCCACCTTCATCGGGTCCGGCGATGACCAGTTCCCAATCGCTCGGGCCGGCGGCGTGCCAGGCCTTGACCAAGTTCAGCAATCCTTTTTTAGGATGAATGCGCGAGAGGAACAGGAGCCGCCGATTGCGCCTGCTGCGCGCGGTGCGCGCTGGAAGGCGCTCGGGCACTTCAACCCCATTCGGCACGAGCGCAATCCGGTTGGAGTAGCCGCCACGCCGAATGCCATCGGCTTCCATGTTCGAGGTGGCGCGCAGGCAGGTTGCGGCTCGCAAGCAAGCGCGTTGATAGAGCATGGCAGCCAGGCGCTTTGCCAATAGGGATTGTGTCAGGGCCCATGGTTCGAGCATCCCGTGAGGCGAAACGATGTAAGGCCGGCGGGTCCGGCGGGCCCAGCGCCAAACCGCCACTGCCGGATATTTCCAAAGCCCATGCAAATGGACCAGCACAGGGTGGTTTTCTTTCAGGGCGCGAGACAGGCCGGGCGCATAGCCAAACCTTCCTGGGCCAATGACCGCCTGGGTGCGAACGCGCAAAGGAGCCCAGCAGGGCACGTCGTGCCCGGCGCGTTCGTCTTCAAGGCCCAGAACGGTCAGGTCCGCCCCGGTCGCGTCCTGGACGCTTTGCGATAAATGCCGAACGCTCTCGAAGAGACCGCCGGCCAGCCGGGAGACGGACTGGGTCACATGAACCAGCCGTGCACCTTCGAGGCTCCGCAAACCAGGAACAGGAGCTAACGGCGGAAAGGAAGGCAATTCAGTTGTGGCTGGGGTCATAAGACTCGTCGCGTGAGGCCGCGCGACGGAGCTTCCGGCGCGGGTAAACGTGACGCAGCGATTTCACAGTGCGAAAATATGCCTTTGCGCAAGGCGCCGCAATCCGCAACGGATAACCCAAAACCTCGCCTCGCCTAAAGAATTTTTTTGAGCCGCGAAGGAACGAGAGCAGGCCGAGTTGTGTCTTCAATGTGTTCCTGGCAACATGCGGAAAAAACCCCAGCAGGCATTGGCGTCCTCCCCGATGTCACGGCGCGTAGCCGTAGGCCTGGACCGTGGGCCAGGTGCGAATCCCGCTATGCTGAAAGAAAGCGGAATCAGCGCCAGCGCCAGAAGCTTGCTTCTCATGGAAACACCCCACTGTCTTGGAAAGGGCCAGCCGTTTCGATGGGGTCGTTTCCTCCTTTCCATCTGAGGGGCGACCCAGGGGCGGGATTACAAGTTCTACATCCAAACCCTCCGAGTAGTGGGCTAGCCGCTAGGCCCCGCTAGGCCCAACCAGTCTGAAGCAAATCGTGCATTAGGACGCACCCCCCGGCAGCAGGTATCCCAACGCCCGCACAGACCCGCCAGGTGATGACGAGTTACCGCGATTTCTCCCCCACGTCCTGCAACCTAAATAAGTGCCTCGCCACATCTCTTAGCCCTTCGGCAGAGCATTAAATTGAAACTGATAGATTGCTTTTTGGCACGCGAATTGTTTTGTACGCTGCGCGGGTGATCTCAATACCGAGGTTCACCTTTGCGGTTTAATGCGTTAAGCTTATAATGAAACAAGAATAACCGTGGAAAAACCGTCAACTATTCGCCTTCATTTTGTCTTGCTCGTGATCGTCTCGGCTTTGACTCTCGTTGATTGCTTGCCGGCTCAAGCCCTGACCACGATTTATAATTTTACGGCACAATCCACCTGTTGTGGATTTCCAACTAACAACGATGGATCACGTCCTGTTGGTGTAATCGCTTTGGGCAACACTCTCTACGGTACTGCACAATCAGGCGGCATTTCCGGGATCGGTACTGTTTTTAAGGTCAACGTAGACGGCACGGGCTTTACAGTTCTGCATTATTTCACCAATTCCGCAAATCCTCTTGCCGGTTTGATATCGTCAGGCAACACCCTGTTCGGGACCACAGAGTGTTGCTATGGCAGCGTGTTTGCTATAAACACAGATGGCATGGCCTTTCGGACACTGCATTTTTTTCCTTTTTTGGACAGCGGAATGAGTCCTCGGGCACCGTTGGTCATGTCGGGTATCACACTATACGGGACCAGTTTTGGTGCGACACCGAGCTTTGGCTATCAGCCGGATCCTGGATCGGTTTTCGAGATCAACAAAGATGGAACGGGTTTCAGATACCTATACGTGTTCAGCATCTTCAACAGCGGTGGGGCCTACCCACAGGCAGGGTTGATTTCCTCAGGTGACACCTTTTATGGCTGACATTTTGGCGCTAATTTATGGGAGGTTATTCGAGGTTCAGACCTTAGTTTTCCGCAGTGTTGGGCGGTTTTGCTGCTTTCAAGAGCTTTCCAACTCACAGGAGCGGTCCTCTGGGTGAGTTTAAAATACCTTCGGAGCCGGTAATCCTCTTACACCAGTCCTAGGACCTTTTTGCTGAGCTTCTTTCGGCGCTTGGGACCGGGTAACGATTCGAAGAGTTCTTCCCGGCTGAGCCGTTGCATCTGGCGAAGGATGTCCT
>DASYZB010000108.1 GCA_035946615.1 Verrucomicrobiia bacterium | reverse complement strand
GGGGTGGTGAATTACACACTGGCTGCCGGCTGAAGCCGGCGTTCCGGTGGCAGTGTCAAGATGCGCCCAACATGACCCAGAATGAGCTTTCCTTCTCGGACAGTCTTTGAGATGATTTAAAGAGCAAAAAAGTAATATGCGCACAATAATTAAAAGCACGGTACTCGGCCTGTTGCTGGCCGGGTTGCAAGCCGCCCTGGCTGTTCCGCACGATCCGCCTCTGGCGCCAACACCAGCCACGCCCGCGCCCCAGATACCCGGCACAAACCACACGGCCGCCAAGATTCAATTCGCCTCGAGCATCCACGATTTCGGGCGAGCAAAAGCCGGTGAGTTAGTCAAATACACCTATATTTTTACCAATGTCGGCACCGGCGTGCTGGAAATAAGCCATGTGCAGCCCTCCTGCGGCTGCACCACCGCCGGCCAATGGACCCGAAAAGTCCTGCCCGGGGGGACCGGCGAAATCCCTATTCAAATGGCCAGCGACCATTTTAACGGCCCGGTCTTCAAGACTATCAGCGTTGCCTCAAACGATAAAAGCCAGCCGACAGTTGTGCTCCAACTCAAAGGCACCATTTGGAGGCCGATCGAGATTTCCCCTCCCTATCCGATGCTCAATGTCTCTCCGGATGAACCGACTGCATCGACCACCGCGCGCATTACAAACAATATGGCTGAACCCCTGATCGTCATGGACCCGGAGTCCAATAACCGCTCCTTTCGAGCGGAACTCAGGACAAACGAGTTCGGCAGGCAGTACGAAGTGACCATCACAGCAGTCCCACCTTTGGGGCCGGGAAACGTGAGTGGGAAAATCACCTTGAAAACGACCTCTGCCAGCACCCCGACAATCGACGTCCTTTTTTGGGCTAATGTGCGTCCGCCGCTGAATCTTTATCCCAGTCAACTCACCCTCAATGCCCCTTCCAGCAATCCGACAAACGCGCGGCTCACCATTCAGAACAATAGCACCAATGCGCTGACGCTCTCTGACCCGACGGTCAACGCCCCAGGGGCTCCGGTCCAGGTCCAGGTCCAGGAGATGCAACCGGGCCGGCTGTACGCTGTCCAGTTGACCTTCCCTGCGGGATTCGAAATCCCTCCCGGCCAGCATGTGGCGTTCACCGCTAAATCGAACAATCCGCACGTCCCTTTAATCCAGGTGCCGATCTTCCAGGCAGGCCGCGCGCCGCAACTGGCCCCATCCCGGTTCCTTGGCCGCCCGCCAATGCCAAACCCCCCGACGGCCATTGCGCCTACAGCCAAAGCGGTTCAGTAAGGGAGCGCCCTGTGAGGAAAGTTTTGCTCGAGGGGCTTTTGGTGGCCTGTCTCGGCATGGCCTTGTCTTTCGTGGCCAACGGCCTTTCACCACGAGGGCTGAGCCTGGGCAGGAACTATTTTCCACATGACCATCCCGCTCTTAGTCCTGCCGATGAGTTCACAAATCCATCCCCTGCCCGGGCGGTTGCGGCTCCGACATCGACAGCAGCAGCCCTCGCCTCGCAAATCCGCGAGCTGGGCTTTCACTTCGCCGATGGCAATGAGGCCTTGCGGTTGTTCCACGACCCGGGGCGCAATCAGAATTTGATCCTCTTTATCGACGCCCGTGATGAGGAGCATTATCGTGGCGGCCACATCCCGGGGGCTTATGAATTCGATCGGTATTACCCGGATAAATATCTTTCAGATGTGCTGCCTGCCTGCCAATTGGCGCAACAGATTCTGGTCTATTGCAATGGCGGCGAGTGCGAAGACAGCAAGGAGGCGGCCAGTTTCCTGGCGGCAGCCGACGTGCCAAAGGAAAAGCTCTTCGTCTATGGCGGCGGGATTACGGAATGGTCTTCCAATGGCCTGCCGATTGAAGTTGGGGCGCGCAATAGCGGCGACATTCAGAAAGCCCATTAAAATGGTCGAGGGTGATTGTTCCACATCGAAACTTGCAAATGGTCCGGCGGCCCCTGGCCAGACGCCGCACGAGCCGACAGGTTGCGCCTGGAAGAATGGCCTTTGGGATGTGGCCGCCGTGCTGGCCCGGTGGAGCCTGGGCGTCCTCTTTGTTTACCTGGGCTTGAACAAGGCGCTGCACCCGGTCGAGTTCCTCAAACTCGTGCGGCAGTATGAGCTGGTTGCCAGTCCGTTCCTATTGAATTCAATCGCTGCAACCCTCCCCTGGTTCGAGGTTTTTTGCGGCCTGCTGTTGCTGGCCGGCGTGGCAGTCCGGGGGGCAAGTTTGGTGCTCGTGATGATGCTGGCGCCTTTCACAGCCGTGGTGCTCCGGCATGCCTTGGCCCTGGCTGCCGCCCAGAAATTGCCCCTTTGCGCCATCCGGTTTGATTGCGGCTGCGGCGCCGGCGCGGTCTGGATATGCCATAAGCTCGCCGAGAACGTTTTGTTAATCGTGCTCGCCGCGTGGCTCGCCGTCTCAGGCCGGAGACGGTTCTCTCTCCGGTTCGGAATTTTCTAAATCCTCAAAAATATCTTCCGGCGGTACATCCAGTAAAGCATCAGCCAGAATACAAGCAGCACCGCCGCCCCATGCAAGGGGGGCGCATACGCCGACCCGAAGGCCAGGAAAATATGCGAACCCAGGTGCGTGTTGAGACTGCTCGATACAAATCCCTCGAACAAATGGGCGATGCAATAGGCCGCAATCGAGTTCATTCCGATAACCACCAGGGCAAACGCCCACCGCTTGCGCCCCCAAACATCCATGACCACATAAAATCCGGCCAGCAGCAGGAAACACCAACCGCCGCTGAATAGCGTCCAGCTTGGCGTCCAGATACGTTTGACTACCGGGCAAATGCCCAGCCAGCCCAGCGCCGCGCCCAAGACCAATCCGATGACTCCGGCTGTGGCCAGCCATCTCACTTTGGCCAGCGGCTCGCGTTGGCTGCGCAGCACCCCGCCCGCAATTAAGCCCAGAACCATCGTGCCCAGTGTGGGAATGAAACTCAACGTGGCATACCCACCGTCATTATACAAAAACGGGTGCTCACGCGGAAAGAGATTCAAAAACCACGTATCAAACGCCCACGCAAAGTCGCTGTTCTTGTTCCAATGCGCGGCGAAACCAGTCATCAGGTGCGGCCAGTCCTTTGGAACACCGACCTTCGTATAATCGAAATCAGGCCAGGGCAGCGGGTAGAGCGCGAAGGCGGCCCAATATCCAACCAGGAGGACCCCCAGAGCAATCCACTCGTCCCGCGCCGGGCGGAACCCGAGCAGGAACAGAATCCCATAACCCATGCCGATCTGCGTCAGGGTATCTTCAAAGGTCCAGTACGTTTGAGATCTGTCGATGGAGCGGAGGAAAACACCCAGCAAAATGAGGACGAGCGCGCGCCAGAAGGCGTGGATCGTCATTCGCGCCCGCGATTGGCCTCGCGCGATACGGCTGGCTAGCGAGAAAGGCAATGCCACCCCGACCAGGAACGAGAACGAGGGCTGGATGAGGTCGTGTAGCGAGCAACCGGTCCATTCCACATGGCTCTGGTGATGGGCCAGGAACCGCCAAAAAAGGCTGTCTGGTCGCGCCCGGGCCACATGGGAAAAGCTCAGGACCTCGCCCATCATCAGGAGCATGACCAGCCCGCGATAGGCATCCATCGAACCAAGACGCCCCGGCAACGAAGCGCCCGCAGCCGGGGGAACAGTTTTAGCCCCCTCAACCGTAAGTGCGCTCATAAATCTCCTGTGTGTTGCTTTCAACAGGGGCAGGTGGGTTAGGGAAGGTTCTCGTCATTCCAATCACCTTGTCTCATTGTGCATATCCGCCGGCTTTTGGAAAGGCCAGATTCCGCCGGAACAGATTTTTCATTGGGGTTAACTCCGTGTGCGCCCCTTGCGTCCGTGTTCGGAATCTTCAAGTTGCTCTCGCCATCGCGCGCGCCGGCGTGTCGGTGCCAAAAAGCTCTCTCAGGCGCTCCGTTGGCATCGGGCTCGCGCCGCCGAATTCCCTTTGTGTCAATAGCTGTGCTACCCACCAGCACGAGGAATTCCCGCCGTAGGTAAATCGCCCGCGTTCATGGGGATATGAATGCCCACAGTCAATGCCCATAGATTTGTGGCTGGCAATCCTTGTCCCGGAGGGGCACCCGAGAATAGCCCAACGTTTTAACGTTGGGTGACATCCGGGCTTGCAATTAGTGCCGGAGGGACGGCTGCACTCGCTCCTCAAAGTCGGACTCCGCTTCCCTGGCTGCAAGGAGCGAGGATCGAAAGCAAACTCTTCACGGTCGAACAGGAAGGCGATCTCTTTTTTAAAGATTCGAGCACGGGGGCGAGGAAGAGGACGAGAACGATGCTTGCTTGGCACGCCGATTCTGCTTATTAGGACAGACAGCTATGACAAGCTCCGACCCGCCCGGCACCCTGCCCTCTCATGCATCCAATAGCACCCCAGCTAACCGCGTCTGGGGCGTTCTCGTCGGCGCGTTCGTGGCGATGTTCGCGTTGACTTGCCGGGCAGCGGTCTCTGACAGCGCAGCCGCGGACCTGCCATCGGGAGTTAAAGCGGTATGGGACCTGAACAAGGCTTGGCGCGAGACCACCCCCACTCGCGAACGGCTTTGCATCAATGGACTTTGGCGCTGGCAACCAGCGACGGAGAACGCTCGACAAGCGCCAGCCACGGCTTGGGGTTACTACAAGGTCCCTGCTTGCTGGCCGGGCATCGAGGACTACTTGCAGAGCGATTACCAAACGCTCTACCGGCATCCGGATTGGACGAACACAAATCTCGCCGAAGTCAGGAGCGCCTGGTACGAACGGACGATCACCATTCCCACAAACTGGGCCGGCAGACGCATCAGCCTCGATTTGAAGTATCTGAATTCCTACGCAGCCGTATATGTGGATGGCCGCCAGGTGGGCGAAATCCGCTTTCCAGGAGGCCAGGTGGACCTTTCGGGTGCGGTGCGTCCGGGGGCCACACATGTCCTGAGCCTGCTGGTTATAGCCATGCCGCTCAATGCCGTGCTGGAATCCTACAGCGACACCAACACCGCCCGGCAACGCAAGGGCAGGGTTGAACGCCGCGGCCTCTGCGGCGACGCGTGGCTGGTCAGCGAACCGGCTGGGGCGCGCCTGGGCGATGTCCGCATCGCCACCTCGGTGCGCCAGGGCCAGATCACCTTTGAAACCAGGTTGGCTGGATTGGCCGCCGACCGGCGCTATCGCCTGCGCGCCCGAATCACGGACGAGGGCGCGCAGGTGGCGGAGTTCACCGGCCCGAGCTTCCGGGTCATCGATGTGACAAACGGTTCCGTGAGTTTCTCGGCGGCCTGGAAGGCTCCCAAACTCTGGGACATTAACACCCCGCAAAACCAATATCGCGCCGAGTTGTCACTCCTCGATGCGAACGGGCGGGCATCGGACACCGCCTTGCCTGTTCAATTCGGATTCCGTGAGTTTTGGGTTCGGGGCCGGGATTTCTACCTTAACGGCACCCGGTTGTTCCTGTCCCTGGTCCCCCTGGACAACGCGGCCGTTGGCGCGGCAGCGGCGACCTATGCGGCAACCAAAAAGAGCCTCGAGCGCTTGAAGAGTTTCGGCATCAACTTTGTCTATACCCACAACTACGGCTGCGAACCCGGCTCGCACCTGAGTTTCGAGGAAATCCTGCGCGCGGCCGATGACACCGGGATGCTGGTGGCTTTGTCCCAGCCGCACTTCAGCGCCTATCAGTGGGAAAGTCCCGAGGCCGACCAGACCAACGGCTACGCGGGGCACGCGGCGTTTTACGTGGGCGTCGCCGGCAGCCATCCCTCGGTGGTCGCTTACGCGATGAGCCATAATGCCACCGGTTACAACGAGGACATGAACCCCCTGACGATGGACGGTTTAACCGATGGCCGGGACCAGTGGGCTGCGCGCAACACTTCTCGCGCATTGCGTTGTGAGGCCATTGTGAAACGGCTGGACCCAACTCGAGTCGTTTATCACCACTCCTCGGGCAACCTCAGCGCGATGTACACGCTCAATTTCTACCCTAACTTTGTCCCCATTCAGGAGCTGGACGACTGGTTCGAGCACTGGTCGAACGCCGGGGTCAAACCCCTCCTGCTGGTCGAGTATGGCGCGCCCTTTGGCTGGGATTGGGCGATGTACCGCGGCTGGTTCAACGGCCAGCGTGAGTTCGGCAGCGCTGCTGTGCCCTGGGAATACTGTGTCGCCGAATGGAATGCTCAATTCCTGGGTGATGCGGCCTACTGACAGGGAAAAGCGCAACCTGCGCTGGGAGGCGCAGCAGTTCCGGCAACGGCGCGGCTGGCATCGCTGGGACTATCCCTTCCCGGTGGGCGACGCCCGATTAGACGAGTTGCAGCCCGTGCAGGCCGCCTACACCACCGATAACTGGCGCGCGTTCCGCACCTGGGGCCTTTCGGGCAATTCACCCTGGGAGCATGATCGCTTCTGGAAATTGCGCGATGGCTTCCAGCACCAGCGCCTGGAACTTCCCGTCGATTGGGACAACGTCCAGCGCCCCGGCTACAGCCCCGATTTTATTGACCGCACGTATGCCCGGTTCGATTTGGCCTACAAGCGGTCCGACTGGATCGCCTTACCCACGGCCCAGTCTTTGCTGCGGAATAACATGCCACTGCTGGCTTGGCTCGCCGGCAAACCGGAGCATTTCACCACCAAGGACCATACTTTCTATCCCGGTGAAACGGTTGAAAAGCAGCTCATCGTGATCAATAACACCCGACTCACGCTCAACGGACAAGCCTGGTGGTCCACCGATCTCGCGCCAGCAATTTCCGGCGCTCAGCAGCTCACTGTGCCTGCCGGCGACCAGGTGCGTGTCCCGGTCATCATCAAGCTTCCCGCAAACCAGGCGCCGGGCCATTACCGAATCGATGCAGCGTTTAGTTCCAGCACCGGCGAGAGACAGGACGACGCCTTCACGCTCGATGTTATTCCGCGTCCGGCGCCGCCGCGCCTGAATTCGCGAACGGCGCTCTTTGACCCACCCGGTCGGACGGCCAAATGGCTGGCTGGGCTCGGGGTTTCTTTTCGCTTGGTGGATGCTGCGGCGGACCTTGAGGCCTTTGACGTATTGGTGATTGGCAAAGGCGCCCTCACGGTGAACGAACCCGCGCCCGCTCTCGAACGTGTCCGCGACGGCCTTAAGGTTATCGTGTTCGAGCAGACCGCCAGCGCGCTGGAAAAACGGCTTGGCTTTAAGGTCGAGGAATACTGGCTGCGACAGGTCTGGCCGCGCGTGCCGGATAGCCCGCTGCTGGTCGGACTTAAGGCTGAAAACCTTCGCGATTGGCGCGGCGCTTCCACGCTGTTATCTCCTGTCCTGGATTACAAGTTGAGTCCACGGTACAGTGGCGCACCCACCGTGCGCTGGTGCGGTCTGGAAGTCACCCGTCTATGGCGCTGCGGCAACTGGGGTGACGTCGCCTCGGTGCTGATTGAGAAACCGACTCGGGGCGATTTCCTGCCAATCCTTGATGGCGGTTATGCCCTCCAATACAGCCCGTTGCTCGAATACCGAGAGGGCCGCGGCATGGTCCTTTTCTGCCAAATGGATGTGACCGCGCGCACCGAGAGCGAGCCAGCCGCCGAGACCCTGGCGAACAACATCCTGCGGTATGTGGCCGCCTGGCGCCCCGAACCGAGACGCACCGCGATGTATGCTGGCGACCCTGCCGGCCAGGCATGGCTGACAGCTTGCGGGATTGATGCCGCACCCTTCAAAGGAGAACCGCCAGCAGAGGACCAAGTGCTCATAGTGGCGCCGGGCGGAGACCGCGCGCTCGCTGCGAATGCCGCAGCCACGACGGATTGGATTCAAGCGGGAGGCCGCGTTCTGGCCCTCGGACTCGACCAGGGCGAGGCAAACTCGTTCCTGCCAACAAAGGTGACAATGAAATCCGCAGAGCATATCGCGGCCGCCTTTGCTCCATTCAGGGCCGATTCCCTGTTGGTGGGGGTTTCCCCAGCCGACGTGCATAACCGCGACCCACGCCAACTACCCCTCGTGAGCGCGGGTGCAACGGTGTATGGCGATGGGGTGCTGGCAACCCTTGGGAAGGTTGTCTTCTGCCAACTCACGCCGTGGTCCTTCGACCAGACCCCCGAGCACTTTAACCAACGCCGCACTTTCCGGCGCGCCTCGTTCGCCGTCAGCCGGCTCCTGGGAAACCTCGGGGTGGATGGCTCGACACCACTGCTGGAGCGGTTCAGTGAACCGGTGGGCGGAGTCAACGGGCCGTCGCTCATCAGAAATGGGGATTTCAGTGCCGCTGCCAACGGCGAGGGAGTGGCCGACGAATGGGAGTTCAGCGCGAGCCCCAAAGGCGCTCTCTGTACACGGGAAAAATTGGACAGGACGGGAGGCGGCTGGACTCAAGTCATCACCGTGCCATCCATTGCGAAGGGCGCCAAGCCGCCTGAAGTTATGCTTGCCCAGCACGACGTGCCCATCCGACGCGCCCAGTGGTATCGGCTATCACTCCGCACCAGGGCCAAGGGCCTGACCGCCAGGGAGATCACCTGGACGGTGCAAAATACGGCCAATTGGCAAGCCCTGCTTGACTATCAAACCTTCGCGCCAAAAGCGGAATGGCAGACCAACTCGTTCGTCCTCCAAGCCAATGACACCGCCACCAAAGGCACAAAGTTCCAGATCTGGTTCAATGGCACCGGCAAACTGTGGCTCGCTGATGTGCGTTTTGAGCCGATCCCCGACCCAAGCGCCGGTCGTTGGCTTGACGGCCTGTACCTCACCCACCCCACCGAGTGGGACGACCCGTATCGGTTCTTCGGATGGTGAGAGCCGCCATTCCTGAGTGTAGGAGACAACGTAAGGAGTCTCTGATCAGCAACTTCCGGGTGAACCAAAGGCGGCCAGACTGACACTCTTGATCAGAGACTCCTTACGTCGTCTCCTACAAAGGTTTGGAACTGAACCTTGTCATTGGCCCTGCGCAAGGGGCGGAAGGGGAGACGGAGAAGCTTTTCCAGATTAGAGATAGAGTTCATGTTAGGGACTCCTCGGTAACTCCGGACATTTAGTGTAGCTCTGCAGCGAGCTGCTGGCCCAATTCGGCCGGCTCGTTCAGCGGACGCGTCGCTTCGGCCATGCGCATCGGGCCGTTGGCAAAGGAAAGCGCCCGCAACCGGAGTTTATCTCCGATGACCTCCGCGTATCCTGCCACGGGGCTTTGACAGCCGCCCCCCATTGCGGCCAGAAATGCCCGCTCAGCAGTCACGCACTGGCGCGTATTGAAATGATTCAGCCCTTCGCAGATGGCGTCCAGCCGCTCGTCCTGCTCCCGAATCTCAATCCCGATGGCGCCCTGGCCCACGCAAGGAAGCATAACCTCCGTATCCAGGACCGTTGCCAGCAACCCGTCCGGAACGGCCTCGCCCCCCAACCGTCCGTCGGCTGTCACCGAAAAATTAAGCCGGGTCAAGCCCGCCAATGCCAGCAGAGTCGCGTCGAGTTCCGGTTTTTCGGCGAGTTTTTGCAGCCGTGTCAGAACGTTACCCCGAATGTCCGGAGCTTTCAGTGCACGATTGACTGCCAGCAATTGCGCCCGGCGTCGCGTGCTGCTGGTGGCTACAACCGCGCCAGCGGGAAGGTCCTGGATGCGCAGGCCGGGCTTGAACCCGCGGCGCTTGAATTGGCCAGGCGAGCATTGCGTCGATTGCAGCTTGGCTTCTGCGGAGAGGAGGTATTGGGCATCGCGATAGATGAGCACGTCGCGGACATCGGCCCGGTTGCCCACCGCCCCCAGTTTGAGACCCGAGGGCAATTCGGTTGGCAAATCTTTCAGGCTATGAACCGCCAGGTCTGCCCGGTGCTTCAGTAAGGCCACTTCGAGTTCCTTAGTGAACAGCCCCTTAGGCAGAGTAATCCCTTCCTGCGCCATCGAGGCGGTCTGGAGCTTGTCTCCCGTTGTTTTGATGATTTTCAGCTCAAAAGTCAGTCTTGGAAAAGCCGCCCGGCATTGGGCGAGCACCATATTGGCCTGAGCCAACGCCAGGGCGCTGCCCCTGGTGGCAATGAAAATGGGATGCTTATCTGCCCCCAAATTTTCCTCGTGGCTCATCGTCCTCCAAAGGCGGGCTTGGGTTCGCGCGGGCCGGGAGCGGGCCTGCCCTCGTAACCTATCAACGCCGCCGCCTTCTCGCGGATGATCTGCTCGCAACGCGCCACTTCTTCCTGGCGCTGCTTGAGGTAACCGTCCGCAACGGCCTGCAAGTCGTCGATGTTGAATAGGTACACGTTCTCCATGAAGTTGACTTCCGGCGCAATATCACGGGGCACGGCGATATCGATCAACAACAAGGGCCGATTGCGGCGCAGCTTCATCAGCGGCTCGAGCTTGGGGCGGTCCAGAATGCAATGCGGTGCGGCGGTGCTGCTGATAACGATGTCGATTTGCTCAAACTCCGTGGCCCAATCATCGAATCGCACCGCGCGCCCGCCCAGTTCCTGCGCCAGGGCCTGGGCTTTTTCGTAGGAGCGGTTTGTGACGATGATGCTCCGAGCCCCGCGCGAGAGCAGCGCGCGCGCCGTCTTTTCACCAGTGTCCCCTGCCCCGATGACCATGACCTGCCGCTCGCGAAGGTCGCTGAACACTTTCTCCGCCAGTTCCACCGCCACGGAGCCAATCGAGATGCTCCCGCGCTGAATATTGGTCGAGGAGCGGATATGCTTTGCGACGTTGAATGCGCGCTGAAAGGCCTTGTTGAGGCGGCCACCGGTATGGCCGCTTTGGAGCGCAAGGTCGTAGGCCTTCTTGAGCTGACCCAGGATTTCGGTTTCGCCAAGGACCATCGAATCCAAGCCGCAAGCAACCTTAAACAGATGATGCAAGCTCTGCGGCTCGGCATAGGCATAAAACCCTTCGTTCAACGGGTCACGGTAATCGTGGCAAGTGACCAGGAACTCTTGCAAAGCCTCAAACGCTTTGGACGGCTCCAAAGAAGTAGCAGCGTACACCTCAACGCGGTTGCAGGTGGACAGGATGACCGCTTCGGAGGCATTTCCCGAATCGCGCAGTGTTTGCAGCGCAGCGGGAATCTGCGACTCCGTAAAAGCCAATCGCTCCCGCACGGTGACCGCAGAGGAATGATGGCTCAGACCAATGACAACGATGGGCATGTCCTGTCAAGGGTTATGCAGCGGGGAGAGCGCATTGACGCCCCAGAACGTGAGCAACACAAACACGAAACTTCCGATTGCGCCCAAAGCGAAACGCCGCCCGGTTTGCGCAAACCTCCAGCGCATGATAATCAACCCCAGGTACAGCAGCCACACCACCACCGACCAGACAATCTTGGGGTCGCCGCGGTAGGTCTCGAAATTCTTGAGCCAGGTCAGCCCGTAAGCGCCCAGCCCCAACCCAAGTGTAAGGAGGCAAAAGCCGCTCAAGAGCAGGCGCCCCACCAAAGTTTCGAGGCGTTGAATTGGGGGCAGCAGCGAAAAAACCGCCTGGAGCTTGTGCAGTTTGAGGTTGTTTTCCTGCGTCAAGTACATCAGGGCCGCAACGGAACTCAACCCGAACGCCCCATACGAGAGCGCCATCAGTGCCGCATGGACGCTGGTCACTGCCATCGGCAGGTCCGGACGCGTCCCTTGGGGTCCATCGAGATTGGGCATTAAAGCGAAGATGCCAATGCCAAAAAGGACCGGCGACGCAAATGCCCCCAGGAACCGCAGCTTTGGCCAGAGCCCGACGACCAAATACACCGCCACAATGGTCCACATGGCGAAGGTGGTTGCTTCGTAGAGATTGGTGACGGGGCAATGATTCAGGCGAAACCCGCGCAAGACCATAGCCGTCGTATGCAGGATGAACCCGGCAAGCAATACGACATAATTGACGTGATCATCCCGGCGAAACCCCTTGCGCCACAGGAACACGGAATAAGTCATGCTTAATCCGTAAACCAGTACAGCCAGAAGAAAAAAATGCCGGTCAGTAAACCACGCCACGTTCAACAGGGTAGCCTCCAAAAACGCCCGCGCAAGCCCGAATCGAGCGGCTGGCGCCGGAAAAGATTGCTCCAATCTCTTGGCTCGCGTACAAGTTTTTGCTGTGAAGTCTGCACCTGCACTCGGACAGAAGTCTGCGCCTGCGGCGGGGCCGGCGCCGGAGCCCGCCTTGTCGAACGGGCTGCGGCGTTATCTCTATTTGACCGCCGCAACAACCGGCGCCGTGATTATGATTGTGGAGATTCTTGGCGCCAAAATGCTTTCCCCTTATGTCGGCATGTCCCATTTCGTCTGGACGGCACAGATCGCGGTGACCCTGGTCGCCTTGGCGTGCGGTTATTATGCCGGAGGCCGGCTGGCGGACCGCACACAGCGCTTGAGTCCGCTCTATTGGGCGATTCTGGGAGCGGCGGGTTATTTGGTTCTGACGGTGCTAATCTGTGAACCCGTAGCGTACTGGTGCCTGGATTTCAACCTGGCGTTCGGGTCGCTGCTGGCTTCAACCATTCTTTTTTTTGTGCCGCTGGCGTTGCTGGCCATGACCGCGCCATTCCTGGTTCGCGTCCTGACCTCCTCGGTCGCAGGTGTGGGCGGGAATGTGGGCCGATTGACGGCTGTCAGCACTCTCGGCAGCTTCGCCGGCACGATGGCGATTGGCTATTTAATGATTCCGCTGATGCCAAATTCCTTTGCGATGTACACCGCAGCGGTGGTCCTGGTGTTGGCCTGCGCCGGGTATTTTGGCTTCTTTGCACGCCGCTACGGCCCGCCTCTGCTGGGCCTGCTGCTTTTAGCCGTGGCTGGGGTAGCCAGCCTCTATCAAAGCCGTCCACGGGAATACCGAAATGTCGTCGAGCTGTTCCGGCGCAACTCGCATTTCGGCGAACTCCAAGTGGTCGATCTGCGCGATGGTTACTGCCGCTTTTATCTGGATGACAATCTGATCCAGAATACTTACGATCCGAAACTGCGCCAGAGCGAATCGACCTTCACCTACATGCTTTCGTACATGGCCGCCGCTTACAACACCAACATCAACGACGCCCTGTGCATCGGCCTGGGGATTGGGGTTGTCCCAATGGACTTCGCCCGCCGGGGCGCGCGGGTGGATGTTGTCGAGATTAATCCACCCGTCGAAGAGGTGGCACGGCGGTTCTTTAACCTGCAACCCCACAAACTCCACATTACATTCGATGACGCCCGGCATTATCTGAATCGCTGCCATAAAAAATATGACGCCGTGGTGCTTGATGCGTTTCTGGGCGATTCTTCCCCGTCGCACTTGTTCACCCGTGAGGCCTTTGCCTCGATGGCGCGCGTGTTGCGTCCGGGCGGGGTGCTGGTCATCAATTGCTTTGCCGAATTGGATGAGGGGCGTGATTTTTTTGCGACCTCGCTGAACAAGACCCTCAAAACTGTCTTTCCCGGTGTGGTGGCGAGGACCAGCGGGACCGGGGCGATGTTTTTCATGGCGACCGACCACCCGCATCCGATGGTGCTGCGCCAGCCGGATTTCGAATCTGTCCACATCGAAGCGCGCCGCGATACCAGCATCGCTTTTGACAGTATTGTGGAGATTTCAACCGCGCATGGCCGTGTGTTGACGGATGATTATAATCCCGTCGAGTTTTACGATGCGCGCAATCGCGAGGAAATCCGCCGCCGGCTCGCGATGCGGGCGCGCGACATGTGATCTATGGAACCCAATAAACAACCGCCTGAAAGGAAATCGCTGGACGAGCGCAACCGGATGACCGATTTGGAGCGGCTGCGGCATTCCTGCGCCCATGTGATGGCCACCGCCATTCTGCGGCTCTGGCCCGAGGCCCAATTCGCCTCCGGCCCCGCCGTCGAAACCGGCTTCTATTACGATGTGGAATTGCCCCACCGGATTGCCCCGGAGGATTTCCCCGCCATCGAAGCCGAGATGAGCAAGGAGATCAAAGCCAATCATCCCTTCGAGAAGATTATTGTCGCCCGCGACCAGGCGATGAAGGACGCAGAAAAGGGACGGCTCGGCGCGCTGAGCGACCGGCCCGCCCCGAGCAAATTCAAACTGGGAAACCTGGCGGATATTCCCGAGGGCGAACCGATTTCCTATTTTAAGAGCGGCGACTTCATCGACTTATGCGCCGGGCCGCACGTGATGCGCACCGGGAATATCGGCGCATTCAAGCTGACCAGCGTCGCCAGCGCTTACTATAAAGGCGATGAGAGGAACCCCCAACTCCAGCGCATTTATGGCACCGCCTTCAAGAACAAAACGGAGCTCGATGCCCACTTTAAGATGCTCGAAGAGGCCAAGCGCCGAGACCACCGCAAGATTGGCCAGGAGATGGGCCTGTTCACGATTGATCCGGAGTTTACGGGCCCTGGGTTGCCCCTCTGGCTGCCCAAGGGGGCGGCCATTGCGGAGGAATTGGAGAAACTGGCCAAGGAAACTGAGTTCCAGGCCGGCTATGTGCGCGTGAAGACGCCGCATATCGCCAAGGAAAAGATGTATCTCACCTCCGGCCATCTGCCGCACCTGTACAAGGATTCAATGTTCCCACCGATGGAAATACTCGAAGGCGCTGAGGGCGTGCGGCAGGACGGTTCCCCGGAAGCTCCAACGCTCCAACGCTCCAACGCTCCAACCAAGTATTACCTCAAGGCCATGAACTGCCCGCATCACCACCGCGTCTTTGCGGCCGAACCGCGCAGTTACCGGGACCTGCCCTTGCGTCTGGCCGAATACGGCACCTGCTACCGCTATGAGCAGTCTGGCGAACTCTTCGGCCTGATGCGCGTCCGCTCGCTCAGCATGAACGACGCGCATATCTACTGCACCACGGAGCAATTCGCCCAGGAATTCAACGCGGTCAACGAGATGTATCTCAAGTATTTCAAAATCTTCGGCATCGACAACTACGTTATGCGCTTCAGCACGCACGACCCTTCCCGCTTGACGGGGGACAACGCCAAATTCGTCAATGAACCGGACCTCTGGAAACAAACCGAAGATATGGTGCGCGACACGCTCAAGAATTCGGGCATCAACTACATCGAGGTGGCGAACGAAGCCGCTTTTTACGGCCCAAAGATTGATTTGCAGGTCCAGAGCGTTAGTGGCCGCGAGTTTACCCTCACGACCAACCAGGTGGATTTCGCCGTGCCAAAACGGTTCGGCCTTGTCTATCGGGACAAGGACAATACCGAGAAGACTCCGCTCTGCATCCACCGCGCGCCGCTGGGCACGCACGAGCGGTTCATCGGCTTTCTCATCGAGCATTATGCCGGCAATTTCCCGCTCTGGCTTGCGCCCGAGCAGGTCCGCGTACTGACGATTGGTGAGGAGGAGCCGCTGGTGAACTACGCCAAAAGCATGGTGCAGGAACTGCGCGCCCAAATGGTGCGCGCGGAAGGTGACTACTCGAACGACAAGATCAACGGCAAAATCCGGCAAGCCGAGCAGGCGAAGGTCCATACGATGCTGGTGGTCGGGCCGCGGGACATGGCCGCCAACGCCGTGAGCGTCCGGGTGCATGGCAAGGGCAGTCTGGGCGCCAAACCCCGGCAGGAGGTCATCGCCCAATTGCTCAATGACATCCGCAACCGCGTCCCGTGATGCTGGTTCTCCGGCGCCATGAGTCACGATTACTGGAGTACTTTTGCGGAACTGATCGTCACGCCGTTCCAGCATATCACCCTGATTTGGGGGATTGTGCCGCTTTATTTCGGCCTGCTCGCAAGCGAGTTGACCTCCGCCAAAGCCAATTTCCGCACCGCCATTCAAACCGGCTTCAGCTTCCTGTGGGCGGGCGCGCAATGGGTTTATTTTTATCACCTGCAAACGCTCAACCCGCGCGTGGAAAAACGCGTGGTGCTGGGTTCAATGGCAACCCCTCACATCGAGATCAACCTGTTCGTCACCATCCTGGTTCTGGCATTTGGGCTGGTCGCCCTGATCAGCGGACTGCGTCACCGATACCCAAAATATTGCTCATTTCTGGGTAAAACCCGGTTCAGCAATTATTTCATGATTGCCATCTACCCCATCCAGGCGCATTACCTTTCATGGACCTGGGAGCGATTGGGCGCAATCACCCTGTTCGCTGTGCCGATCTGGCTCGTGCTGCACTTCGGTTTGATGCCTTTCAGGAAATGAAGCAGCCGCGAAAGAACGCAAGCATCGCAAAGAGACTTTACTGTTTTCGAGTCTTTAAGTTGTGTCGTGTGCGGTCCAAATCCCTGTTCCTTTGCGCTCTTTGCCTTCTTTTATGGCTGACTGGGTTTCCGCTGGATGCGCAGCAGGCGCTGGAACGGACCTGCTTTCAAACCGGCCAGGCATGGAGTGGGGCCGGTGACCTCCGCTCGGATGTTGCCATTGTTTATGGGATTGACCCTGGCCTGCCCGGGCGCATCCAGACCTGGCGCGAGCACGGCTACCGCATCCACGTCATGACCGGCGTTTCGTGGGGCTCTTACCAGGATTATCTCTATGGCCGGTTCGACGGCGTTAACCACGAGGATGAAGCCCAGACGGAGAAGAGCGGACAAAAGATCGGCCACGGCGGCGATGTCTATTACATGTGCCCGGGAACCAATTACGGGAAGTTCTTGTGCGTTGGTGTTCAACGGGCCCTGGATGCGGGCACCGAGGCCATCCATCTCGAGGAACCCGAATTCTGGGTGCGTGGCGGCTACTCCGAGGGGTTCAAGCGCGAGTGGCGCCGTTACTATGACGAGGATTGGCAGCCGCCCTACAGCTCGGTGGATGCCCAATGGCGCGCTTCGAAGCTCAAATATTTCCTGTACCGCCGCGCGTTGGAACAAGTGTTTGATTACGTCCAGGCCTACAACCGCCGCTCGGGCCGGCACGTGCGCTGTTATGTGCCCACGCATAGCCTGCTCAATTATGCGCACTGGCGCATCGTCAGCCCCGAATCCAGCCTCGCCCGCATTGATGGGTGCGACGGTTATATTGCCCAGGTCTGGACTGGCACCTCGCGCACCCCCAACCTCTACCATGGCCAACTGCGCGAGCGCACCTTCGAAACCGCATTTCTCGAATACGGCGCGATGCAAAACCTGGTCCATGCCACGGGCCGGCGGGTCTGGTACCTGAACGACCCCGTTGAGGATAACCCGAACCATACCTGGGACGATTACCGCGTGAACTGGGAATCAACGCTGGTGGCTTCTCTCTTCCAACCCGAAGTGTGGCGTTACGAAGTCGCCCCCTGGCCTGAGCGCGTCTTTGCCGGCAAATATCCCCGGCGCGCCCCACGCGAGGAACGGAAGGGAATTCCGCCAGGCTATGCCACTGAGTTGCAGACCGTGATGAATGCGCTCAATGACATGAATCAATCGAGCATCAAGTGGGACTGCGGCACGCGCGGCCTGGGCGTGCTGGTAAGCGACTCGTTAATGTTCGAGCGCGGCGAACCCGACCCGAGCGACGCGCATCTCAGCCAGGTTTATGGACTGGCCCTGCCCCTGCTCAAGCGCGGAATGCCCGTCGCGCCCGTCCAACTGGAGAATCTCGTTATTACGAATTTTTTAAATGGCTTCAAGTTGCTGTTGCTGACTTATCACGGGCAAAAACCACTCGGACCTGAGGTGCACAAGTCTTTGGCTGACTGGGTAAGGGCGGGCGGGGCGCTCGTCGTGGTGGATGACGACGCGGACCCATTCAACGCAGTTCGCGAATGGTGGAATAGCGGTTCGCGTCACTTCGCGACACCTCGAGAGCACCTCTTCGAGCAACTCGGCATTGCCGGGCACAACTTCAGTTCCGATCCACACCCTGTCAGTGTCGGAAAGGGTTTTGTGACCTGGCTGCGAAAGGACCCCGCGGCATTGGCTGCCGCTACTGATGGCGACTCCATTTTGGTAACAGCCGTCCAAGAGGCGGCGACACGCTTGGGGCTCGAATGGAAGGAAACCAATTATTTGCTGCTGCGGCGTGGGCCGTATGTGATTGCTGCTGGCTTAGACGAGTCGATTCCCGGTGAGCCGATGGCTGTGCGCGGGCGTTTAATCAACCTCCTCGATCCGGAACTGCGCCTCCACGCCAGCGTGACTTTGGCGGCTGGTTCCCGGCTTTTTCTGCTCGATCTCGACAAGATGCCCGCCGGTTCTCCGCGCCTGCTCGCCTCTGCCGGCAGGGCCTTGGCGGTCCAGGGTGACAGCGCAAAGCTTTCCCTGACTGTCGAAGGGGTGGCCGGCACGCCCGCAAGGGTGCTCATCCAGGCTCCGGCGGCTCCACGCTCTGTCATTCTCGATGGGCAGAAGGTCGATTCATTCGAATACTCAGCCGCGCAGAGATTGTTGTGGGTTCAATTCATGAACCAAGCCGCTACCCGCAAGGTGGAGGTGGATTTTTAGGTGGCAACGGGCTATCCCGTGATGGGTGGGAAATGAATATCAGGGTGCTTGCCGCCCAACCACAGCCAGGGAGCCAGCACCACGTCAAGCGGCAGGAATAATGGAGGGAGAATTACCGCCAGGGGATAGCACCACCATCTGGGAGGTTTGGCAGGGCGTGTCGAGGCCGGGAAATGGGCCGGAAGCCAAACCATTGGACCGTAAACCAGAATCCAGAACGGGAAGTTAGAGACCCCCTGGTAGCCTGAATACCCGAATTCCATAAAGGTTCCAGTGATACCCCAAAGAAGGAAAACTTCGAAAGGCGAGAACCGCCAGTACTTCAGCAGAACCGCCCAGCCAATAAACATCGGCACAAACACCACCACACTGTGGTGCAGGATAACATCGAGGTAATTCGACGAGGCGGTGATATAGGCTGCGCCGAGCTTCACACCGAACAAAGGGGCGCAGTTTGTCATTGTGGTTGTGACCGCTTCTTCGAGCATCGCCAGAAGAATGCAACCGAGAACGAATTTAACCGGCCACGGCAGGGATGCCTTGGCGGCAAGCCGGCACCAGAAGTCTCGCCACCGCCACATGGCGAACCCACAGCCGACGATCCAGAACAAAGTCAATCCCCACGCCATATCCATTACGGCGTGTTTATTTGGCTGATGCCGTGTGACAACAAGAAGGAAAGTCCCGACCAGGAAGACTATCAGCAGCATGCCGAGCACCAAGGCCCGTTTAGGCTTGGCCCAACGATCTGGTGTCGCGGCTAAGTTTAACATGTAAACGTAAGTTTCGGAGCGAGTGGGCCTTTCACCTACTTGTGAGGCTGCATTCGCAAGGGGAGATTACTCAGAAAGGAAAACAAAGGAGAAAGTTTATGAAGCGACACACATTATTATTTAGCACCACCGCATTGGGCTTGGCAATGTTCGCCCTGCCGCTGCGGGGGCAACAGGCCCAGGACCCCTCCGGCACAGCAGGAATCCAGGGACAGTCATCCAGCGCGGAAAAAACCGATGCGAGATTCATCAAGGAGGCCGCGCGCGGCAACGATCTGGAAATTGCAATGGGCGAATTGGGAGCAAACAAGGCGCAAAACCCACAGTTAAAGTCCCTTTGCGAGATGATTCAAAAGGATCACACCGCAGCTAATGAGCAGTTAAAGCCGATCGCGCAGAAGTACGGCGTGACCCTCGAGCAATCCCAGAGCTGGCTTAAAGAACACGCGCTCTCAAAACTCCAAAAGGAGCCGGCGGGTCCCAAATTTGATCAGGCATTGGCGACGGACCTGATGCGGGACCACCAGAAGGACATTACGAAGTTCCAGAAAGCCGCGACTGAACTGCAGGCGCCTGATGTTAAGGAGTATGCTCAAAACATGCTGCCTCAACTCCAAAAGCATTTCCAAGCCGCCCAACAAGCTGCCCAGGCGGTTGGCGTCAGCCAGAGCACGATTTCGTCCATCGCGAATAAACTCCCGCCCGGCGTCGGTGGCGCCAGTGAGGAACAGGGCGTGAGCAGCCAAAAAGGGGCCGGCGGCAAAGAGCTGGAAAATAAGTAGGGCCAACCTGGCATAGCCCGCCGTCTTTTTCAGATTCGACTTGAAAAGACTCAGGCATGGATGTCACATGCAAGGCCGTCGGGGTTTTTGAAACCCGACGGCTTTTTTCGTACACAGAATTCACTCTTCCGCGCTGCTTGAAACGGGACTGAAACACTAAACGCAAGGTTAGCTCCAAAGCGCCAGGACTGGCGCAGTCCAGGACGCTTCGCGCGGGCCGCAGGCCTTCGGCTGCGCTAACGAAAGCACCGGGTCTCATCCAGACGTGAGCCTGACGTGACCGTGATTTCTCAGTCGGTGAGTTGTTTGAGCCGAAGAATAAGTTCAGGCCCCAATCGTTTCAATTGCCGGGTGTGGGCAGCGGAAAGTCTTTCGAGCACATTCTCGCCGCGACGCGTGAGCTGCACGAAAACCTGCCGCCGGTCGTCGGCTGAGGGCACGCGCGCCACCCACTTCTCGGCTACTAACCGATCCACCAGGCCGACCGCGCTGTGGTGGCGAAGTTGCAGGCGCTCAGCCAATTCACCCACGGTGACGGAGTCCCGTCCGTGGAAACCCTTAATGGCCAGCAATGCCTGATGTTGTTGGGGTGTGATGCCGGCATGGTGCGCCGCCTCCTCGCTGAAATGAAGGAACTGCCGCAGCGCGTAACGCAACGCCGCCAGGGTTTGGTACTGCGGCTTGGAGAGCGGTTTGGTTTTCGGCATCAATCGTCGGTTTTAAAGCGCATGACTGCAGAATGTCAGCCTCCGGTTTGACATATATCGTGATACGATATACCATCAAGCCTCTTGATGCAAAGTGAATCATTTATGCCGGCTCCGGTGAAGCGCCAGACCAACGGTTCTGTCGCCTTGATGGAAGACGAACTGGCGGATTTCAGCACCGACCGCCGGGTTTTGTTGTTGTCGGCCATGGCTTTGGTCATCGGGGCCATCGGCGCGGTCGTGGCCTATGCGTTGATTTGGTTGATTGCCCTGATTACGAACCTGGCCTTCTACCAACGTTTTTCCGCCGCGCCGGCCGTACCGCAAGGCCATCATTTGGGGGGGTGGGTGGTGCTGGTGCCGGTGGCGGGGGCTCTGATCGTGGGATTGATGGCGCGATTCGGTTCGGAAAAAATCCGTGGGCACGGCATCCCGGAAGCGTTGGAGGCCATCCTGCTGAGCCGCAGCCGGATTCAATCCAAGGTGGCGATTCTTAAACCGCTTTCCGCAGCCATTTCCATTGGCACCGGCGGCCCTTTCGGCGCAGAAGGGCCAATTATCATGACGGGCGGCGCGTTCGGCTCAATATTCGCGCAACAGTTCCACTTGAGCGCGGCCGAGCGCAAAACCCTGCTGGTGGCTGGAGCTGCGGCGGGAATGTCAGCCGTGTTCGCTACGCCGGTCGCGGCAGTGCTGCTGGCCGTTGAACTGTTGCTGTTCGAATGGAAGCCGCGCAGTTTCATCCCGGTCGCGGTGGCATCGATTGTGGCCGCGGTGTTGCGCGTGCCGCTGCTGGGCGCGGGACCCATCTTTCCGGTGGTTGCCCATGCCGCCTTGTCAGGCACTGAACTGGCCATCGCAGGCGGCCTCGGCGTTCTCGCCGGCTTTGGCTCCGGGTTATTGACCATGCTGGTCTATGCTTGTGAGGATATTTTTCAAAAGCTGCCGCTTCATTGGATGTGGTGGCCGGCCATCGGCGCGGTGTTCATCGGCGTCGGAGGGTTGGTTGAACCGCGGGTGTTAGGGGTTGGTTATGACACCATCCATAGCTTGCTGCGCGGCGAACTGGTCGGCGCCGTGGTGGTTGGTTTGCTGGTGGCCAAGGCGCTCGTGTGGTCTATCGCTCTGGGCTCCGGCACCTCGGGTGGAGTCCTGGCGCCTTTGTTGATCATGGGTGGGGCGCTGGGCGCTTTTGCCGGGTCGCACCTTCCCGTGGGCGACCCGGGTCTCTGGGCGCTGGTCGGCATGGCCGCCATGATGGCCGGGACGATGCGCTCGCCGCTCACGGCCATGGTTTTTGCGGTTGAATTGACGCGCGACTTCAACCTGTTTCCCGCTCTCCTGATTGGCTCGGTCGCCGCTCTTGGGGTGACCGTTTTGCTGATGCGCCGGTCTATCCTTACCGAAAAGCTCGCCCGCCGCGGCTACCATATTACACGCGAGTACAGCATTGATCCGTTTGAACTTGCGCGCGTGCGCGAGGTGATGGACGTGGACGTGCCGACGGTCCCGGCGACCATGAAACTTTCTGAGCTTTCCGATCTCATCGCTCAGGGGGACGCTGACCTGAGCCGGCGCCAAGGGACCTTAATTGTGGATGAGCAAGACCGGCTGGTAGGCATCATCACCCGAGGCGATATTGTCCGAGCGTTGCGCCAAGGCCAGGGGCCGGAGATGACCGTAGCGGAAGCCGGGAGCAAGGAACTGGTGGTTGCTTTTCCCGACGAACCGCTGCACGCAGCGCTCACCAAGATGCTGACCTCTGACATCGGACGCCTGCCGGTTGTGGACCGCCAGGACCACACCCGGGTGATTGGCTACCTTGGCAGGGCGGCGCTGCTTTCAGCTCGAATGCGCCTCCACGAGGAGGAACACATTCGCCAGCGAGGTTAGTTCTGACCAAATGGACTGGGCGGGCTAGGCAGGAAAGGTAATCGGTTAGTGACGGCGGGCGCTGCCGCCTAAAGGCGGCGTTCCGCGCGTCCGGAACGCCGGCTTCAGCCGGCAACCCCGCAGTCACTGAGGCATTACCAGGAAAGCAAAATTTGTCTTTCCTTTTATTGGGAAGGAGATAGGCTGGGGGTGTGACAGTCGAAACGTTCAGGCCGGAAATCATCGAGGCAATCAAGGCCTACGAGAAGTATATCATTTGCATCGACAAGGTGCCCGAGGGGTTCGAGGCATCATTGGTGTCGCTGCTGAACAAGGCAATAAAGGCGTATGAAAGCCGGGGGCCGCAACTGCGTCATGGGATAGCGCTGGATCGGCAGGTAACAGTGATATTAAGCCAGAACGAGGGGAGCCGGCCTTTGTGCGGGATATATTTCAATCTGCATTCGCCCTATCAGAAGCAATCTTCGGGGAAGGCGCTCAAAACCATAAGCCAGTCGATAGGCGGGACGGATTAGAGCCGGTTTCGGAGGGGACCCATCGCCCGGGGGTCACCGTTTTAGAGCCTGTTTTTAAAAACAGAATTGCGACTATTTGCCCTCGTCCTCGACAGCCCAGTAAGCAGCCACAAGTCTGCAAGATATAGTTTGGCTTCGCCATGCCCCTGTTATCTCCTGTTCAACTGAATGGTTTACGGCTTAGTTAGGCGCGGGGAGCCGCTAAGTAATCCTTGTATTTGTGGTAATAGAAGTAATCTGCGCTTCGGGGCCGGACGGCATTGAGAATAATGCCCAGGACGCGAACCTGCCGCTGATATAAGAGGTCAAGGGCGGCGTGAGCGAGGCGCGCGGAGGCGCGCTCGGCGCGCAGGACAAACAGGATGGCATGGGCATGGGGCGCCAGACTGGTGACATCATCGGCGGCCATAACTGGAGGACTATCCAGCAGGACAAAGTCGTAGTTTGCGCCGCTTTCTTTGAGGAAGCGCTGAACGCCGGCGCCGATAAACAGTTCGCCGGGCTCTTGGGCGAGCTGACCGCGCGGGAGCAGGGAGAGGTTGGGGACCTTTGTGCGCCGCACGGCTTGCTCCCAATTGAGCCCGCCCCCGAGGACCTGGCATAATCCCGCTTCTGCTTGGATGTCAAAGAGGTGGTGCAAAAGGCCTTTGCGCAAATCGGCGTCCACCAACAAGACACGGGCGCCGGCCTGAGCGAGGGTGATGCCGAGGTTGGCGGTAATGAGGGATTTGCCTTCGCCGGGTATGGAACTGGTGAGCAAGAGGACGTTGGGCCGGCGGGCTGAGCGGTTCATATAGAGGAGAGAAGAGCGCAGGTTGCGGAAGGCCTCGACGAAGGCATGGCGTGTGTCAAGTGGCCGGAGCAAATCGACTGTGTGGCCCTGGAGGCGCGGTATCTGAACGAGGACGGATTCATCGAAGCAGTCGTGGAGGTCGGTGAGGCCATTGACTCGATCATCGAGGTGATCGAGCAGGAGGAACAAGCCGAGCGTGAATCCGGCGGCAATAACGCAGGCGGTAAGCAGCCGGCTGGGAAGACTGGCCTGGCGGGGGACGGCCAGGGAGGCGGGTTCGAGGATAGTGACGGTCTCCGGGGAGATGCCTTTATTAACATCCAAGGTTTGGAGTGCGCCAAGGAGCCGGTCGTACAGGGCTTGGACACGTTGGGAGTTGGCCTTGAGGCGCTGGAACTCGGCGCTTTTGCGGCTGATGTCCAGGGCCTTGGCGTCCCACTCCTGGATGTCGTTCTGGAGGTTGGTGATTTGGAGTGCGAGGGCGGATTTGCGATTTTCAAGCTGCTGCCGGTTTTGCTGGCGGTAAATCTCCAGCAAACGCTGGCCGCGGGCGATGTCCTCAGCGAGGGCAATGATTTTGGGATGGCGCGGGCGGAGGTAGAGCGCCAAGTCCTGCTGCTCGGCCTGCAAGAGCTGGAGGTGCTGGCGCGCCTGGAGATAATCGGAACCAAAGGGCTGGGGGTTGAGGGGAGCGGTTGAGGTTCCAGGGATGTCGTCAAGGGCCAGAGTGGTTCCCAAGGTCTCGCGGGGTTCGATGGCCTGGTCCGGGGTGAGCGAATCGAGCAGGGTCAACTCGGATTTGAGCGCGGCCAATCGGTGGTTGAGAGCGGCCAGATAGGCGCCGGCGCTGTTGCCTTGCTCCTGGAGCAACACGACGCTGTTGGATTGCTGAAACAGGACCATGTCCTCATCGCTGTGGCGCAAGTCCTTTTCCAGACGCAAGACCTGCTCGGTGAGCCCGGCGACGGTGGTGTCGGATGTTTGGTCGCGCATCTCGCGTTTGAGCTTGATGTATTCCTCCATGCAGGCCTGTAGAAATGCCTGAGCGCACAGCGGGTCGGCGCCAACGGTTTCCAGGACGAAGATGCTGGTTTTGGGGGAGACGGAAATCCGTAGATTGACGGCCAGGTTGGTAATTCCGGCTCGCAGGGCCAGCACCCGGCCCTGGGCGCGATTGAGGACGACCCCGCTCTGCATCAGGGAAGCTTGTGTGCCGAGGAAATTGCTCAGTTCTTCGTTGTAAACCGAGCCTTCCGGCAAGGCCAGCTTGATGCTGACAATCATCCGCCCGGACGATACGAAGGCAGGCGCGCTCAGGAGCGGCAGGCCAAATGCCAACGCCAGGCCCAGAGCGAGGCCTGCCAGCAGCACCCACCACTTACGCGCCAGCAAATCCCGGTAGCGGGCCACGCGCACGGCAAAAGCGCCCTTGTCCCCTGCCCTGCCACCGAAAAACGCGATGTCCTCTTGGTTCATTTTAGAAATTGATCAAACGCGAAGGCACAATTATCAGGTCGTCGGGCAGCAAAACCAGGTCCTTTTCGGTTTTGCCCTCTTCGAGAATTTCCGCCATGTTCAGTTCGAATGTCTGCTTGCCCGCCCCCTTTAGGCCGGCGCGTATGATTTTGACCTTCTTTTTATTTGCGAAGTCGCCAAAGCCACCCACCCGCAAGATGGCCTTGCCGGCCGTGAGGTTCTCGTTCATCGCGAGGTCGATGGCCCCCTGGTTGCGGACCTGGCCCCAAACATAAATGCGGCCCAGAAACTTGTTGGCCACGTCCAGCGAGAGGATCACCGTCGCCCGGTAATAGTATTCCTTTTCGAGCTGGGCCTTGAGTTCAGCGGCAAGTTGCTTGCAGGTCTTGTCAGCGGCCATGGTGCGCCCCACATAAGGAGCGTCCAATTCGCCGGAATCGGCTATGACCAGGCTCTTCGGGGCCTCGCGGTCTTCGAGGATTTGCAGGCTGACCTTGTCGCCGGCCCGCAGTTTGTACTTATCGTCCGGCACGTACCCGGTCGGGTTGGATTGCGCTGGGTCAGCCGGCGGGTTGGTGCTCGACGTGATGGCGGGAGCAGCAGGCGCCGGCCCGGTTGGGCTCTGGGCCAAAGCCACGAGATGCCCGCACAGACACAATAAAAGCAGCGTGAGGAAAGCGCCGCAATTCGGCTGGCAACCCGCTCGGGGGTTTCCCATTCCGCCGCAATGGGCTCGACGCGGCTCGCGTTGAAGATTCATGCAAGACATCAGATGAACAGTTCGCCCCATTTAAAGCCTCCACACCAGCGAGGCCATCAGGACGTTCGCCGAGTAGCCCCGCCCCGAGTAATCCGACCCGCGCCAATAATATTGATAGCTCAGAGTCGCTGTGAGCCTTGCGCCGAAGGCGCGGTTGAGAGAAATGCCGGGGTTGAGCCAATCGAACACTTCGGCGCCGGGCCCCAGTTGCGTCCCGTGCTGATAACTCAGCATGGTGGACAGAGCGCTATGGCGAAAGAGATGCCAGGCCGCCTCGAGTCGCGCGAAGAACTGATCGAGCATCCCGCCGTAAAAACCGAAATTGAGCGAGCGCCCCCCGCTCAGGGTGTAATCGAGATACTGATTGATTCGATGCGTCCCGCCCACCTGCAAGTAGAAGCCGCTGAACGCTCCGCCCTGCTGCGCCCCAGGGCCGGATTGAGGCGAGAACGAGGAGTACCCGGCGCTGACACGGGCGCGGAGGTGCTCCGTGAGTTGGGTGTCGAAGAATGGGCCAACGTTCCATTCTGTGCCATCGGTGAAGGCCGGGTTGGCAAGCGTCGCATCGTAATGAATAAGAGCGCCCCCGGCCTCGAAGCCGCCCCGGAGGCCTGGTTTGAGGGCATAGCCGACGGAGCCGGAGAAGGTTTCGGCCTGGCCGTTCGGCTGGCCGTGCAAGCCGCCCAGCGCGATAAAAGTCTCGTGATCGTAGCGCAGGCTGGGAATGACCTTGTTCAAGTCCCAAACAGCGGAAAGACCGGCGGCGTTGTCGAGTCGCTCGTAATCGCCGATCCCGGTGACTGTCGGATCGAGAAAGGCGTTTTCCACAATCGAGCAGCGAACGTGGGCGTTAAGCCACAAATCCAGGATGTAAACATCAAATGACACTTCCGACCCCGGCGTCAGGAAAGGACGGTCGTACTCCGAGTGGCTGGCGTAGAGGTCGTATCCCACGCCGATGGCCAGGGCAATCGTGTTGACCTCTGAGAGCGGCAGGCGCATCCGAGCGTCCACCTCGGGACGAAACACCAGGTCTTGCTCACGCTCAACCGGTGTCGCGCGCAGGTTGTCATTGGCCTCCAACCCAAACCCGGCATCGAAGGACCACGCGCTGGGGCCTAGCCTGAGATTGGAATCAGCCAGGGCACCGGCGGCCTTGCGCCGTTCCTCACTGGCCTCCGCCCCGGCCAGGGACATGCGAACAGATTCCTGCCCCGGAGAAGCCGTTGCAGAAAGCAGAACGCAAATAACAGCCGCCCGCGCAACGCCGCTCAATTTGACTCTTTGGCCGTTCACTTCTGATTCGGCGGCAAAGGGGTGAACCCGGCCGCCAGGGAGGAATATAAAAAGAAACCCGGCGGCAAGGTCAATATCTTTTTGGGCGACTTCTAGCGCCGGCGCCGCGAACTCCCAAAGGGGGCTTACGAGGAGGGCGAGTGGGAGCAGAGCAGGAGTAGGAGTAGGAGTAGGCGGAGGAGTAAGACATAGAGGCGGAGCGGACACTGGTGCAACAAGGCCGGCCCGGGCATTTCACTCCATGCAGCGCTGGGACGAAGCCCAGGCGCGCCGACCTCTTGTAGCCCGGCGATCAGGGCTCCGTGGAACTCGGCCTTCCGATAGAGAGACGTGCCAATCTGGTTGGCGCTTCAGCGACGGCACCGGGGCTTTGGTTGGAATCCGGCTGAAGAAGAGGACCTTTTATGTCACCGGGCGCTTCGGTGCCGTCTGCCAGGCTGGAACAGGAGGCGCACAGGTTAGGGTTGGCAGAGCGTGATTTGGCCGCCTGGGCCATAGGTTCGCCGCAACAGATGCAAATGTGAGGCTTCATGGAACACAGTAATCGAGCATGGCCGCTTTGGTTCTCGTTGAATTCAAGCTGAAAAAAACCAGATGAATGCGCAGGCGCGCAGATGAACGCTTCCATCCAAATGGATGCGGGGTATCCAACACCTCACCCGCAGGCCAAGCAGCCCTACGCCGGCCACCCCCTTTGAAATCTGCGTTCATCTGCGCTTTTCTGCGGCTCATCTACCCGTTTAAGGTGGCAAGATAGACCACCACATCCATTCACAAGGATTGATCGAGAATTGTTACAAGAATTCAGAGCTTTTTTGAAAATGGCCCGCTCCCCTTAACGACCATGGAGGATGATTGCGGTAATTTTTTCCGTTTTCTGCTTTCAGGCTTTAAAATGAAGACTGCTGGATTTAAGTGCTGGATTTAAGTTGCGCTCTGGCGCGGCTTGGGAAACATTTGGGAAACCCAATGGACCCGCCCGATCACTATCCGCCGGCCGGTGATTACCCCCACTTTAGCCACGACAAAGGGGCGGCCTTCTCGACGACGCACTGGAGCGTGGTGGTCACGGCCGGACATGACGATCTGGCCGGCGCTACGCTTGCCCTGGATCAGCTCTGCAGCAAGTATTGGTACCCAATTTATGCCTTCATCCGGCGACGCGGGTCGGACTACGAGGAGGCCGAAGACCTCACCCAAGGTTTCTTCGCCCATCTGATCGAGATGGATACCTTGAAAAAAGCGGACCGGCAGAAGGGCAAATTTCGCACCTTTTTGCTCGCCTCATTGACAAAGTTCCTAAGCAACGAACGGGACAAGCAGCACACCGCCAAACGCGGCGGCGGGCGCCAGGTCCTTTCTCTCGACCAGCCGGCAGCCGAGGGACTTTACAGCCTGGAACCGGCTGTGCCGGCTTCACCCGAGAAGCTGTTTGACCGCCACTGGGCCGCGGCGCTGGTCGATGGTGTTCTGGCTCGCCTGCGAGAGGAATACCGCGCCGGAGGAAAAGCGGAATTACTGGCGCAGCTCGAGCCCAGTTTGACGCAGGAACCGGGACCGGGCGGCTATGCCCATTGGGCCGGCGCTTTGGGCCTGAGCCAAGGGGCGGTGCGGGTGGCGCTCCACCGGATGCGGCGGCGCTTTGGCCAACTGCTGCGCGAGGAAATTGCGCAGACCGTTGCCCATCCCGCCGATGTGGACGAAGAAATCCGGCATCTCTTTGCCTCCTTCACGGCCTGAGAGCCTGTTTTGATTTCTGTAACATCTTTGCCGGATTCCTTGTGAAACAACCGCAAAGGCCCGCTAACAAATGGACGAAATGCGAATATTGACCTGCGCCCGTTGCGGGGCGGAGTTGGCTGCCAATGCCACCGTTGGCCATTGTCTGGCATGCTTGCTCCAACTGGGCCTGGCCGCCGATGATTGCGGGCCGCCGGAGATGTTGCCCACCGGCCCGCCCTTCCGGCTGGCCGGGCCTGGCGTGGGCGCGGATGCAGCCGTGCACAGGATTGTCGGCAACTACAAGCTGCTGCAACAAATCGGGGAAGGTGGCTGTGGGGTGGTCTATATGGCCGAGCAGGAGCAGCCGGTGCGCCGGCGTGTCGCCCTGAAGGTCATCAAGCTGGGCATGGATACCAGGCAAGTCATTGCCCGGTTCGAAGCCGAACGGCAGGCCCTGGCGCTGATGGACCATCCCAACATCGCCAAGGTGCTCGAAGCCGGCGCCACCGACACTGGCCGCCCTTACTTCGTGATGGAACTGGTGCGCGGCATCCGCATCACCGATTACTGCGACCAGCACCAGCTCGACATCACCCAACGGCTCCGGTTATTCATTCAGATTTGCCACGCCATCCAGCACGCGCACCAGAAGGGTATCATTCACCGCGACATCAAACCCTCGAACATCCTCGTTACCCTCCACGATGAGACGCCCGTGCCCAAAGTAATCGATTTTGGCATCGCCAAAGCCACCGCTGGCCGGCTCACCGACCACACCTTGTTCACGGCATTTGAACAATTCGTCGGCACGCCAGCTTACATGAGCCCGGAACAGGCCGCTCTGACGGACCTGGACATCGACACGCGCAGCGACATCTACAGCCTTGGGGTGCTGCTCTATGAGTTGCTCACCGGCAAGACCCCGTTCGATACAAAAGCGCTGCTCGCTGCCGGCCTGGATGAAATGCGGCGCACCATCCGCGAGAGGGAACCGCTGCGTCCATCAAAGGTCCTGGACACTTTTGGGCAACTGCCAAGCGAGCCCAGCCCGGCTCGCGCTGCGCATCGCGGACCCATTCTCAACGCGCGCCTCAAGTCGTTCTCTACTGATTTGGATTGGATCGTGATGAAGTGCCTCGAGAAAGACCGCGCGCGGCGGTATGAAACCGCCAGCGGATTGTCCAAGGACATCGAGCGGCACCTCAACTGCCAACCAGTGGTCGCCCGCCCGCCCAGCCGCCTGTACGAACTCCAGAAGACCTTTCGCCGTCACAAATTCGGCTTTGCCGCCAGCGTTGCGGTGCTGGCCGCGCTGCTTATTGGCGCAACCGTTTCGACCCGGCTTTACTTTAAGGAAAAGCAGGCCCGCAAAGTCACCAACGCCGAGGCGCGAAAGAACCAGGAAGTCGCTGATTTTTTCAGACGCGCGCTCAGCATTGCGCACCCGGGAGGCACTTTCGGCGACTTACGGGTAGTGCGGCAGATTCTCGACGATACGGCCCAACTGCTGCCCGGGCGTTTCACCAATCAGGCGCATGTCGAAATGCAACTACGCACCTCCTTGATCGAGGATAACGAGAACCTCGGACGCTGGAAGCAAGCAGCGGACTTGGCGCAGCAGAATGTCCAGATCGCCCGCGCCCGACTCGGGCCGAATCATCCCGCCCTGGCCGTTGCGCTGGCCCAACTGGGGTGCGACCAGTGGCACCTGGGCAATCAAACCGGCGCCGAGGACTCGATTAGCCAGGCCCTGGCGCCCCATGGCAAAGGGCTTTGGTCCGGCAATCTTCCGCAATCCGAGCAGGCCCTTGACGACCTGGTTGGAATCCTGTTGCCGTTGCGCCAGGCCAAAGTGGACGATCAATTCCTCGACCAACTTCTAACCCCGGCAGTCCAGCAATACCCGAATGCGGCAAGAATCTTCGCTATTCGCGGCGGATTCTTCGCCCGTCGCGGCCTGTGGCAGCCGGCGGCGAGCGACCTGTCCCGGGCCGTCCAACTCGATCCCCAAAACCATCAGTTCTACCACGCGCTGGCTCCGCTCCTGGCGGCCGAGGGTGACTTAACAAGCTACCGCCAGCTCTGCGCCCGCATCCTGACCCACTTCGCCCAGGCCAATGACCCTTCCATTGCTGATCGCATGGCCAAGGACTGCCTGATACTGCCCTCTTCTGGCGTGGACTTGAGTTCGGTAGGCCGGTTGGCGGACATGGCCGTGACTGGCGGTCATCCCTACTTTTTCCTCTGCAAAGGCCTGGCCGAGTATCGCCTTGGACATTTTGTCAGCAGTCTGCATTGGATGGACAAGGTCCTCGCCAACCCGGATCGGAATCCGGTCCGCGACATGGAATCCCACGCGGTTGTGGCCCTGGCTCACTGGCAGTTGCACCAACCTGCGGAGGCCCGGCGCGCGCTGGTGCAGGCCACACAGATTGCAGAGAACCAGTTGCCCAAGCTGGACAGCGGTGACATCGACGGCAGTTGGATAGACTGGATCATCGGCCATACCCTGTTGCGCGAAGCAGAATCTCAAATAGAAGAAAGGGCCTCCAAGCCGGTGGCGCCTTAGGCGCAAATGGGCCTCAAACCGGCAGGGCTGGCGGCGGTCTAAACGCGGCGACCACCTTGGGACGGGTCATGAAGATGAGCAACAAAGCATCACCAAACCGGCAAGGACGCCAAACACCCCAAAGGCGGCGAAGACAATGTTGAGAATCCCGAAAATGGTTACGGCGGGAGGTCTTTGCATAAGAAATTGTTTTTGTGCAGCATATCCCTCCATTAACTTTTGAACAGCCTTTTTGAAGGGTTAAAGTCGCGCTGTTGACGAGCAGCTGGCGCAAGCGCTTGAAATTCACTCCGCGCCGATTAGACTTCCAGCTATGACAGCGGCCAAAGTGATTGAGGAAATGGACCGTCTGCCGCCGGACGAGCAGGCCAAAGTAATTCGGCACGCGTTGGAGTTGGCTCGCCACCGGCGGCTCAGCGCGGATGAGCTTGGCCAGTTGGCCGAACGCCTGGCCGCCTCCAACGATCCGGCAGAGATCATTCGATTGAGGTCTGCAATGACGCGCGGATTCTACGGCGAGTGATCCATGCCGAAGATTCGCCGCCAGAATCTGCCTCGGGCCCTGTACGACCATTTGCTCGACCGCGTTCAGCAACGCAGTATTTCAGCCCACCAACTCCGGCTTCTATTGCTGTGGATGGACACACAGCCCGAAGTTCCCAACGGCAGGTGGTTCAAGCGATTCCCCGAGTTGGTCGTCTGCGGCGACGGCGAGCTGATCAAAACGTTTCTCCTGCCAACTCAAGCTCCGACCGGCAATGAAATCGCCTAGCGAACGACCCGCGGGCACCGCTACGCGGTGCGCACGCCACGGCGCCAATTGCAGCCGGATTTGAGGTACGAACCGTCGCCCAATCCTTCATGAACTGGCCGCGGCTATAAGGAAATAAGGTTTGCACTTTGCGCATCGTCAGAATGTTCCCACAGACTGGGCACCCTACTCGTTCTTGGTTGTATTTTCATACCCTTAAAAACTTCGCACCAAGTTAACGGCGAAAAACCACTGTGACCCAAAAATCAAAACAACTTAAGGATTATCGCTGGTTTTGAAGCTATAAGCCACCGGTTCCAGAGGCACGCCAGCGTCGCTCTGGAAGTTCTTATAGTTCTCGGCGTTGAGGCTTAGCCGGTAAGCCGTACGCGCCTTAAGCGCCACGGGCAGCACACAGGTCTTCTTATCCTCGGTCCAGTAAAACCGTTTCCCTTCGGGCGCCTTGGGGAAATCGGAATCGTCGTCGCCGGCCGTGCACCATGAACACCCTCCACCCATCGGGACGCTGAAGGTAACGCGCAATTCGGTCACCGCCGGGCTGACATTCTGCGCTCCGTTATCGGGGTCGAACTGGACAACCTGCGGGACGCGAGTTTTGGCCTTTAGGTCTTCGCTCGCTCCGTGGGTGGTGAAAAAAATGGCGGATGGCAGGGCAGCCACACCCTGCTCGTTGGCGAAGTTCTGATAGCCGGTCGAGTTGATGCCCACACGATAATAGTGACCTGCTTCCAATTTCACCGGCAGGGCACAGGTGCGTTTGGCGCGCCACTCGGCTTTCTGGCCTTCGCGCATCGGGGGGAAGTCCGGGCCGCCGCCCGTCCATGACATCCCGCCGCCCATATCCTGATCGAAAGTGACCGTGATCTCGGTCAGACCCGGATCGACGTCCGTCGCCCCAACGGCGGGCGAGGTGGCGATGATCCTGGGCGGAACCGACTTGGCTGCTGCTGTTGAAACGGGCGATCTGTTCCCGGACTGGGCATTACTCAAGGATTCCTGCGGCGATTCTTCATATTTTATGAATTGTTCCGGGGTGATCTGTTCGACCGAAGTGATCTTCAGGCCCGGCACCTTGGCGAGGCTGGCTTTTAGTTTGTCGGGATAATTGCTCAGAAACGAGGCCACCAGATCGCCGTCTTGCTTTGTCGTTCTAAAGAAGCCGTTTTCTCCGAGCTCTGTTTCACCCGAATAACTATGGGCGTACTGTTCGATTCTCCCCAAAAACTCTCTCGGGTTGGCCGGCTTGAAGTCATCGACGGGTTCAAATCTCACTACCCATACGTTTTGGACGAATTCACGGAGCCATTTATCCGCTTTCGCGGCGTCGGGTTTCACTCCGTGCGTACCTCGGTAATAAGCGTCCCAGAGCCGGTAGGCAGCCCACTTGTTACCGCCGTCGGCCATCTTCTGCTGTTGCTGTTCATACGTACTGGCAGCGGTCGTATCTCCGGACTGGGCATCAGTCAGTGTAATCAGCCCGAGGCCAATGAACAGTAGCGCGGCCACAGCAAGGCCGCGATTGGATTTATGGAATTGCGTGATCATACGAATCCTTTCTTTCAGGTGTTGTCTATCTTCAATGATTCCAGCCAAGCCAGGCGCCCGCAGCGAGTCGCCAAAATTCTCGAGCACTTTCACAATAGTGAGGCCATACGACTTTGCCTCTTGTTCCTCCGCATACGAAAGAGCCAGGGCGTCGCAGGCCAGTTCGCGGTCCACTCGCATTCGGGAAAACGCCAGCCAAACCAGGGGATTGAACCAGTGAAGGATTTGCAGGAGCACGGTCAGCCAGCCCAGCGGGATATCGTGGCGCTTGACGTGACCCAGCTCATGCAGGAAGACAAAACGCAGTTCGTCATGGGAAAACTGGCGCGTGAACCCTGCCGGCAACAAGAGCCTGGGCCGCAAAAATCCGAATAGGGACGGCCCGTCCACTGCGGCTGTTTCCACTAGCATTATCGGCGTGCGAATTCCCATCCTTTGTTTGCAGTCCTCGAGTAGATTCAGAGCCGGTTCATCAATGAGCGGGCGGCTCCGCGCCACGCGCCGGTGGAACCGGAGATGATTAACAGTCAGGCCAAGCGTAAACACGAATGCGCCTGCCGCCCACGCCAGCGGCAGCCAGGAACGTTCGGCGCTAAGCCTCGGCGCAGCGGCTTCCAATGAAGCGCCGGTCGCCTCAGCGGATACCCCCACCGCAGTGACGTGGGCCGCTTTCGGGACCTGCGAATCTGAAGCCGCGGGAATTTTCCAGCGGCTGACAACGCGTGTAAGGGAATTGGAAACATCCGGGAGGCTCAACAGGTTGAACAGGCTGACTGCGGATGGAAAGGTCCAAGGCAAAGCCAGCCGCAGCACGACCAGCAGCCAGAGCCCATAACGCCAGCTCGGTCTGAGCCGCCGGCCCAGCAGCCGTTGCATGGCCAAAACCAGCACGATGAGCACGGTGGCCTGCCATGAAGCTTTGAGCAACAAGCGCCACGAATTGCTTTCAAGAAAAAGGTCCATTGGGTCTCCTTACTCCTGGCTGTCCAACAGCTCTTTCAATTCGCGAATTTCTTCCCGCGAAAGCCTCTTGCGCGCCACAAAATGCGCCACCATCGGCTTCAAGGAGCCACCGAACACCCGGTCCAGGAACGAAACGCTCGCGGCCTCGGCGCATTCACTTTGCCGCACCAGCGGGTAATAGAGATACGCCCGCCCATCCACCTTGAAACCGAGAGCTTTCTTTTTGACAAGCCGGTTCAGGAAGGCCTTGACGGTTTTGGGATGCCAGGCAACGTCGCGTTGAGCGAGCGCCGCAATGATTTCACTGGCGGAACAAGGCTCCTGTTTCCAGACGACTCGCATAACCTCCCACTCGGCATCGGAAATACGGGGAATTTTCATTGGTTGTTGGTCGATTACATCTGCAATCCTTCGGTAGATTACATCTATAATCGACGACACGTCAACGGAAATCTCTTTACCGTTTTTGTTCAGTTGTGTGTTAAAATCCGTAAAGTGCGCAGGAAAACCTTCTCGCCTAATGGGTAATGCCAGTTGCTTGATCCCAGGTTGCGGTGGCGTAAGTTTGGCTCATGAGATCGAAAATGGATACGAGGGGAACAGCATCGCACTTCGAGCAGTTTGTGCATGAACCCGATGTGGTGGCGCAGGAATTGAAGGATGACGGGGTCTTTCCGAACAGCAAACTGCCGCTGCTGGTTTATCGGGGAGCGGTCGTACTGCCGGAGGAGGAGCCTGCGGCGATTTTTGAGCAACTGTTTGCCGGGCACGGCTGGAGTGCCACTTGGCGGAATGGCATTTATCCTTATCACCACTACCACAGCACGGCCCATGAAGTGCTGGGCGTCTATAGCGGCTCAGCAAAGGTCCAGCTTGGCGGCGAAGCGGGCGTCATACAAGAGATTCACGGCGGCGATGTCGTCATTATACCCGCCGGAGTGGCTCACAAGAACCTTGGTTCGAGCGCTGATTTCGGGGTCGTCGGCGCCTATCCGGAAGGCCAAGATTGGGACATGAACTATGGCAGGGCCGGCGAACGCCCGCGTGCGGATAAAAACATCGCCCGGGTGCGCCTGCCGAAGATGGACCCAGTGTACGGTGCCAGTGGGCCGTTGTTGGAGAATTGGGTGGGCCGGTGAGTGGGCGCTGGTTCCAAAACCGAGGCTGAACAGGTTACCCCTACGGGGCTTGAACCCGCGGCTGGCTCTGGGTCCAAACCACCGGAAACCACCTGCGATTAGAAGTCCTCAAGCTTCATCGAAGAAGACGTGCCACGCTTGCAAAACTCCGGCTTAACTTGGAACATGACCCGGTGTTCAATGAAGATAGGACTTGCTCAACGGCTTCTGCTGTTCTGGCTTGCCAGTTTGGCCTGGGCTTGTGGCGCGCCGCTACAACCGCTTGCGGGCACCGCTCCACTGACGATAGAGGGGGATGTGGCCTCAAACCTTGTGGCGGGCGTGGACCGGTTCTTACTGCGCAAGCTTGAGGAATCGCTCGCGGGACGGGAGCAGTTTTGGCACAGAGATTTTTCCTCATGGCAGGCTTACGAGTCGTCCCTGGCCGCCAACAGGCAGCGTTTGGCTCATATCCTTGGAGTGCGCGACCAGCGAGTTGGCAAAGTCGAACTTGAACTCATCGCGACCACTGCCCGGCCCGCTCTTTGTGGGCGCGGGCAGGGTTATGAGGTGTTTGCCGTGCACTGGCCGGCATTCGGGGATGTCACCGGAGAAGGACTGCTGCTCGTGCCAAGCAATGCGCCCGTTGCAAATGTCGTTGCGCTCCCGGACGCCGACCAGACGCCTGAGCAACTGGCGGGATTGGCCGGGGGCATTGCGCCCGAGAGCCAGTTAGCGCGGCGCCTGGTCGAGAGCGGGTGCCGAGTGATCGTTCCGATGTTGATCAACCGGCGAATCAACGCGCAAAGGGGGCTTTCGAATCGCGAATTCATTTATCGCTCAGCTTTCGAGCTGGGCCGTCACATCATTGGTTATGAGATTGAAAAAGTCCTGGCGGCAATAGACTGGATGAGCGCGCAAAGCACAAATTCTGCGCTCAAAATCGGGGTGATCGGGTGGGGGGAAGGCGGTTTGCTGGCGTTTTACACCGCAGCGCTGGACACGCGGATCAGGGCCGCGTGCGTCAGCGGATACTTCGATGAGCGGCGCAAGGTCATCTGGCGGCAACCAGTGGACCGCAATGTGTTTGGTCTGCTGGATGAATTTGGGGATACAGAGGTGGCGGGGATGATCGCGCCCCGTAGCTTGATCGTCGAGGCCGCCGGTGGCCCGGAACTGACCCTGCCCGGTGGCAGCGCGTACGTCGCATCGCAACGGGTCAAGGGCGCGCCGGGAATTCTTGAGTCTCCCAGGCTGGAAGATGTCCGCTCGGAATTTGCGCGCGCCCGCGGTCTGGTCGCCGGGCTGAAGCCCTCGCCGAAATTGGAGTTGGTCGTCAGTGGCAAGGCGGGGACGGGACCCTTTGGCAGTGAAGGCGCTTTGAAAGCTTTCTTAAGCGCGCTGAGCAGCAAGGCTCGCCTGGCCCCGCAAGAGGCGGCCCCTGAGAACCTGTGGCCCGGGTTCGACCCAGCGGCCCGGCAGGAGCCGCAGTTGCATGAGTTGGACCGCCACAGCCAGTTGCTCCTGGCTCAGAGCCCTTACGTGCGCCAGGAGTTCATGGCAAAGCTCGATACGACATCGCCGGAAAAATTCCGCCTGAGCGCCGACGGCTACCGCGATTTCTTTTACCGCCAGGTCATTGGCCGGTTTGACGACCGCCTGCTGCCGGCTCATGCGCGTTCGCGATTGGCCTATGACCAGCCGAAATGGACCGGCTACGAAGTCGTGCTCGATGTGTTTCCGGACGTGAGCGCTTACGGGATTCTTCTGCTGCCCAAAGACCTCAAGCCCGGTGAACGGCGGCCAGTGGTGGTTTGCCAGCATGGTCTGGAGGGCCGTCCGCAGGACACGATAACCGGCGACAGCCATTACTATCACGATTTCGCCGCACGGCTATGCGAGCAAGGCTTTGTGACTTTCGCGCCGCAAAACCTCTATATTTTTGGCGACCGCTTTCGCACGCTTCAACGCAAGGCCAATCCTCTGGGCAAAACGTTGTTTTCCATTATGGCGCCGCAGCATCAACGGATCACCGACTGGCTCAAAACGCAGCCATTCGTCGATCCGGCCCGGATTGGATTTTACGGCTTGAGCTACGGCGGCAAGACGGCGATGCGCGTGCCGGCCCTGGTGACAAACTATTGCCTATCCATCTGCGCGGGTGATTTCAACGACTGGGTATGGAAGTGCGCTTCGACTCTCAGTCCCTATAGTTATGTTTGGTTGCCCGAGTACGAGATTTTCGAGTTCGACCTCGGCCGCACCTTCAATTATGCGGAGATGGCGGCTTTAATTGCCCCACGCCCATTCATGGTCGAACGCGGGCATTTCGACGGCGTTGCGCCTGATGAAACGGTGGCATACGAGTTCGCCAAGGTGCGGTATCTGTATGAGGCGCGGTTGGGGCTTGAGGGTCAATGCGCCATCGAGTGGTTTACAGGGCCGCATACGATTCACGGCCAGGGGACCTTCGCTTTCCTGCACGAACATCTCCATTGGCCGTGAAGGGCCCTCCGGCTATCAACCGGCCAGAACCAGGAAGGTTTGATCATCTCTTGGCTGCGTTCCGGCTTGGAACAGAGTCAGCATGGAGAGCAAGTTCTCTTTGACGCTGGCCGCGCTTTGCGTCTGGCCGACGGCTTCGAGAAGAAGCTGCTCGAGGCCGGCCTGGCCGAAAAACTCACCCATCGGATTTTGAGCTTCAGTGACACCGTCGCTATAAAGAAGGGCGCAGCCTCCGGTTGTCAGTAAAAGACTCTGCTCCTTAAATGCGGCGTTTGCATCGATGCCGATGGGAATGCCATCGGGCGAGAGGGCCTTGATTTCGCCCAGGGCATCTGCCACCAACAATGGGCAATGGCCGGCGCTGGCGATGGTCAGACGCCGCGCGGAGGTTTCCAGCAGAGCAACCTGGGCTGTGACGAACATATCAACCCGGGAGAGGTCCTGGAACATCAGGCGGTTGGCGCGCGCCAGCAACTCGGCGGGGCTATGGGTCCACTCGGCCAGGGAGCGGATTAAAGCGCGGAGTGTTGCTGCAAAAAGGGCAGCGGGGATTCCTTTGCCCATCACATCGGCGACGAGCAACAGGAGGGAGTCAGAAGCAACAGGCAACACATCGTAAAAATCACCGCCCACCTGATGCGCATTCCGGCAGAAGCCGGCCAGGTCAAAGCTCTGCAATGGGGGAAAATTTATGGGCAGAAACGACTCTTGAATCGAACGGGCGAGCTGCAGTTCATGCCCGATGTCGATTTGAACAGGAGCGGCCGTGAGCAAGCTGCCAATCGCCTCCTCAAAGGCTGCGACATTGGCGCTGTCCGGCTCGGCAACCTGGCTGAGCCTCACGCCCAGTGCATGCGGGGAGATAATCATCCGTCAGCTCTCCTATTGAGCAAGAGGCCTTTCCAGGCCAGACCGCTCTCACCTTTACCGCGCGCGTAAAGCTGGTTGAGCCGGGCGAGCCAGCCGGCAGTGCGCCGCTGTTTGGGTGTACGCAAGGCGCACAAAAGAAACGGGTCGGGCACCATCGTCGAGCTGCCGCTCTGCCAGTCAATTAAAGTGTTCCCCCGGGCCAAGGAATGGGCCAATCGCGCAAACTTCCCGACGAATGTGTCCGGCCCGACCCAACTTTGGATGATCTCAGCGCCCGGCTCGACGAACGCCCCGTCCTCGATGATGCTGCCGGGACCGATTGTTGCTCCGGCGCCAATCAAGGCGTGCCGTCCGATCCAGCACGGCGGGCGCAATTGGGCTTGGGGGGCGATATGGGCCTGGGCGTTGACCCAAACCCCAGGGCGCGCCTGGTGTACGCCGACTCGGTCCGGGGTGAGCGCGCAGGGCATCCACTCGACCAGCGCCTTGTACCAACTGTCGTAACTCGCAAACAACGGCCTCTCGGGAACCCCCGGAAAATGGTCGAGGGTCACAACGCTGTTTGGCGCCGGGGCTGGGTCCAACTCGGGTGCGAATTTTAATAAGGCCTGCGCTGGGGTCAGCTCGCGCGATTCGACAATTGTCTTGAGCTTTAAGCCCCAACGCGCTCCTGTTCCAGCTAAAGCGCAGATTGTTTCGGGACACTCGTGGACCACCAGAAGCACCTCCCGCGCTCCTGCGAGCGCCCAGTAGGAAAGCCAATATTCCAGCAGGCTTTGACCCAGCAGTGGCAAGGCCGCCAGAGGACCTGAATCCGATAGGAGCTTCACTGGAGGACGTTGAGTGGGACAAATCAATAGTGGCTTCATTAGCAAGCGCCTTTTCCTGACATAACTGCGGGGACCGTTCGGGCCAGAATCTGTAGGTCCATCCAAAAGCTTTGCTTTTCGATGTAATCCACGTCGAGTTTGACCTGGCCGGAAAAATCGATTTCGCTGCGGCCACTGATCTGCCAAACGCAGGTAATGCCCGGGCGGGCGGCGAGCCGGCGCCGGTCGGCCAGCGAGTACATGGCCACCTCGCGGGGAACGGGCGGGCGCGGGCCGACCAGCGACATGTCGCCAATGAGGACATTATAAAGCTGAGGCAGCTCGTCAAAGGAGTATTTCCGCAACCACTTTCCAACCCGCGTAATGCGCGGGTCATCCTTGATTTTGAAGGTGATTCCTTCTTTGTGCTGATTGCGCTTCCAGACCTCCTCGAGCCGCTGCTCGGCATCGAGGCACATCGAGCGGATTTTATACATCTTGAACGGGCGCCCATACCGGCCTACTCGCGTCTGGGCGAAAAAGATGGCGCCGCCATCCTCGACCCAAACCGCAAGGGCGATCAGACCAAAAAGCGGACTAAGCAGGAGCAGGAAAAACGCGCTAACCAGAACGTCAAAGCCGCGCTTTACCAGGTCCGCGCCATAAATAAACCACTGCGCCCGCAGGCGTTGCTGGAGCAGGTGCAGCTTGAGCAAGAGGCGGCCACGGCTGGTTTGGGCGGCGGCGTAGCGCCGCAAAAGAGAATCTTGAATCGGATCATTCATAAACAAAGGGAAACTGGCGCCGGCATCGAATTCGGCAACAAGGTCTGCTCCTGGTGCGCGGCGCGCCGGAAGGCGTTCTCCAAAATATCAATTTGCTTTGGAGCATCGTAGCGTTTGACCCAGTCCTTGGCCCGGTTGCCCAATTGCCTGGCGCGGTCTTTATTGACAAGCAACTCGTCGATGCGCGCAGTAAAGGCCGCCGTATCGTTCCAGGGGACCAGATAGCCGTTGTGGCCATCGATTAACCATTCCCGGATGCCGCCGGCATCAAACCCCACGACTGGCACGCCGTAACACATCGCTTCGGGGCCGGCCATGCCGAAGGGCTCGGGCCAAAGCGAACTCATCAGGAACACGCTTGCGTTGAGGTAATAATTCCGCAGTTGGGAGGGGGGCACATAGCCATGAAATTGGACCCGGCCATTCAAGCCGAGTTTAGCGCATAGCTTTTCGCAAGACCGCCGATGATTGCCGTCTCCGACAATGGCGCACTGAAAGGGCGTGCGCACCCGCGCCAAGGCCCGTAACAGGACATCAACCCCTTTGCCCCGGATGATCTGACCTACAAACAGCAGCAGGTTGCGCTCGCTGAAGTTGGTGGTCATCCGCTCATTGACTCGAACTCTCATCGGAACACACACTTCGATCTTAGCCGGATCAAATCCGTTTTGAACCAATTCCCCTTTCAGATAGTGGGAATAGACGATCAACCGGGCGCATTGCTGGTTGAGGCGCACCTCGCGTTTTTTGGCGGCATAGCTGCGCCAGGCAACCGGCAATCCGGACCGCTCCCGGCTTCGAACCAGCGACCCCAGGCAGGGAAAGATACAAAAACCCGATACCGGGCGAGTGCAGATGTTGCGTGTGAAGTAATTGTATTTGTACTCGCGCATGCAGTACAAGGAGTGATCGTGGACCATCCGCACGATGGGAATGCCAGAGTCGAGCAACAGCTCCAAAACATCCAGCCCGGCCATTTTGTGCAGGTATATCACTTCCGGCTGGACTTGGTCTAAAACCGCCTCGATCTTTTCGCGATTGGCCGGTCTGGCCAAACCATAGCAATCAGAAAAAATCTCACGCCACGCCGCTTCATCGCGGCCTGTGCCGCTCTCATAGAGCAGGCTGAGTGAGTGCCCCCGCCGGCGCAATTCACCCGAAGTCAGGTGAATATTAGTCTCGGCACCCCCGAATTCGCCGAGGTGTTGATGAACGAAAAGCAGTTTCATTGCAGGACTAATCCCACTCCCATTCATCCGATTCGGTTCCGTTCCATCGTTTGATGGCTCCGCTTGGTCGCACTCCTCTTTGCCGCCCTGCCAGGAGCGGCTTTTGTTTGTTAAATCGGTGCAACTAAGCTTTCGCCGATGAAGACCGTACGCTGCGCCCACAGCAGGAGAAAGTGGGTGAATACAGCAGAGCTATCTGGCGCGAGACCCCAAAGGGCTAAAGCCCCGGTGTTAATTGCGGATGCGCCGCGTCGCGAACGGCAAAGATTCGCCGGCCATCGGGCAGTTGGGCCTCGGCTTCAAGCCATTGCAGACCGGAGAGGCCAGGATGGAGAGTGAAAGTTTGGCCTAAGACCGGCTGCTGATCATTGGCCTCCCATACGATGCGAGCCGAGGAAAGATCGATCCCCGAGGCTGAAAGGCTCGCCACGACCTTGGCAGCCTTGGATGGGAGAGAGGGCACGCCGGCAATGCGGCCCGGAATCGGTTTCCAGGGTTGGCTTTTCAAAGGGGTCTGCGCCATCAGCCACGCCAGGTAACCCAAGGCCCTCGCCTGGTTCACAATGACAAACTCCTGGCTTAAGTTGAACCCGTCGCCCCATCGATCATAAAACGGATACGGGGAGTCCTGGGCGCCGTCGGGTGGAAAGCTCAGCTCATCCAATTCGGAATTGTAAGTTGAATTCCAACCGAATCCGGCCTGGATATTGCCCAAGGGAACGCCCGTGGGAGGCAGCACCCGCCGATCGTTCTGGGCATACTGGTCCACAATTTCCCGCTGCCGTTTCCATCCCAGGCCGGTCAGGTAGGTGACGTTCACCGGATTACAGCCTTCTTCGTAATTGAGATTGCTCAGCAGCGCCTCGAGCAGTTTTGGGCGTGGGTCTCTCTTAACCGGGTAATCCAGTTGATAGGCTACCGCCAAATCGAACGCCGCATCGCTTGAAAAGTACCAACCCGCGCTCATAGCGCGCTTGGTCTCGATAGGGAAACTGGTCCCATAGGCGCTGGCCTCGGCGCGCTGGAGTTGGTCCTGGCCGTCGGCATCAATTTCATCCTGGCATTGCTCGAGCAGCAGCGGATTGAGCTGCCCGGGTTTGACCCGCCCGCTCTTTACCGCAAAGGCGTAGCTGCGGATAGCGCATCCATAGGAGTCATAGAGACGCCACCAACCCCATCGCCGCGTGTTGGGATCCGACGGGTTCAGCCAGTCGCTGAGCCTTTTCTCACAATCCTTGTCGCCCGTTGCCAGGTACATCTCGCAAGCCGCCCAGGCCAGCTCGTCGTCATGCATGAATTCATCGCCATAATGGGTAATTTTCTGGTAAGTGCCATCCTTGCCGTATTTGGCAATGGCCTTCATCAAGAACGACCAGCCCAGCCGCGCCTTCTTCAGGTAGAGCGCGGCAGCCTCGGGAAACAGGGCTTTGAATTTCGGCGAGGAGGCGCATTGGGCCAGGGCTGCGGTGGCGGCTGCGGTGACTGCTGTTGTTTTTGGGAAAACCACCTGCGGATCGCCGTGATCGGGCAGAACGTTGTCCTCATATTCACGGTCTCGCGGATAAACCAGAAAATAAAAGCCGCCATCCGCGTCCTGCATTTTGGCCAGGAAATCAGCCTCCCATTTCACCTCCTGCAAGACATCGCTCTTGCCGTCTCCGCTTTCGGGCAAGCCCAGGTTGTCGAGGGCGGCAACCCCAGGAAAGACATCGGCTGCAAAAACAAGATGATGAATGAATGCCGCGCTGTTGATGGTGTACTTGCTGTAGTCGCCGGCATCGTGATGGCCGCCACTCACGTCCACAGGCCCGGGATTGACAAAGGGATAGAGGCTGGCGGCAACGTTCTTCAATTGCGGCGCCGTGTGGCGCGGATTGTCTTTATAGTTCGCGCTCTCTTTAGCCAGCGAATCATTCACCGACTCAAACCGCGCGCTCATTGTAGGCACCTCGGCGGGGGCGGTGTGGCAGGCGCCGTGGACAAAACGTGTGTATGGGAGGGCGTTGCTCGTGCCGCAACGCTGATGATAGATGCCCAGCGCATACGTCCTTGCGAACGCCCCAGCCACTTCATCCCCAATGCGAAACGGGAAGGAAGTGCCCAGGCCACGCACGAACAGCCGATAGTCACCTGGTGCTTTTAATGCTGTAAAGTCAGCCTCGAACACACGCTGATAGCAGTTAAAGGGAAATCCGTGGTCTGGCCGCGCTGCAAGTAGCCCATGAAACACTTCTCGATTGGAAGCGGAATCGAGAACCTCAAAGGCCATGGGATCGGTTCGCGTCTGCTGGACAGTCTGGGGCTGCAATTCCAGTTCACCCAAGCTCCCAAGAAAATAGCCGACCATGGCTTTCTTCGAATAAGCGGTCAGATAGCCCGTTTGATTCACGTGCAGGACCGGCGACCACCGGAACGGATCGTTGCGCGCCACAAATCGGGCGGGCTCCTTCCAAAGCGCGCCTCCGGGGTTGCTGACCGAGACGGTTTGATTTTCCTGGATTGGCTCGGCGAGTTGCAAGTAGAGCCAATTGGCGATGCGCAAATCCCAGTGCTTGAATGGAGCATAACACACACGGCGCTTAAAACCCACGGCTTTGACCCCGAGCGTTTTGCCCGCAGCCGAGATAAGGAATTGCCCGGGGGCGGGCAGATGCGCCTGGCCTTTGGCATCGATAAAGTTCCAGACCGTGGGTGGCGAGCCTGGTGTTTTGGTGGTGACCAGCAGCAGTTCAAGGGTCGTGGGTGAAAGAACCCGCAACCGTGAAAATCCCACCGCAGGCAGGCTAAGCAGTTGGCTTTGATCAAAATCCGGCGCCGCGCCGGAACCATTCAGGGCCAGCATCAGCGCGACACCGGTCGTTAGCAGACGGGAATTTCCCATGTTCATTAAATTGGCTCATTGACTACGCGTCTGCAAAAAATTTTTGGCAAAATCGGTGGCGCATAAAGAAAATGGCATTAGGTTCGAATGAGGTTAAAAAGATTCACGAACCCAGGAGAGCGATTTATGCATAAAATCAAGGTTTTATTAGCTGATGACCACATCGTCGTACGTCAAGGGCTCCGCGCCCTGCTGGCAGCGGAGCCGGATATCGAAATTGTTGGCGAGGCCGATAATGGGCGGCAGGCTGTCCAGGAGGTAAAGAAGCTTGTGCCCGACGTAGCGGTCATCGACATTGCCATGCCCGTGCTCAATGGCCTGGAGGCTACACGCCAAATCACCCGGGCCGCGCCCTCGACCAAAGTGCTCATCCTCTCCTCGTATTGCGAGGATGAGTACGTTCAGCAGGTCACGGAAGCGGGCGCTGTGGGCTACCTGGTCAAGCAGACCGCCGCCAATGACTTGCTCAAAGCCATCCGTGAAACCTTCCGCGGCAACGCCTTTTTCAGCCCGGCCATTGCCAAACGTTTGCGCGACCAATGCCGCGACGCCTTCGTTACAGGGCAGCCGGTCAAAAGACGAACGGATTATCTCACCACGCGCGAGGCCGAGGTGCTGCAACTGATTGCCGAAGGGCGGGCGAACAAACAAATTGCGGCTGAACTGTGCATTAGCATCAAGACAGTCGAGAAACACCGCCAGCAGGTGATGAACAAACTGGGGATTCACGATGTCGCCGGGTTGACCCGGCACGCCATTGCCAAAGGCATCATCGAGACCGAGGCAGGGCTGCGCCCGGTCGCAGAAACAATACAAAAGCAGCCTTAGAGGAAGAGTTTTAAGGGGTTTGACCCTATGGTAATCTGGAGTGGCTCATCTATACTGCCGGTGAGGTCGGCGGTTTGCAAACCGGGACCTCAATGGAAACAAATAGCGGTTGAACGGAGGAAAAGATATGAGCCTTGGAACACTTCTCATCATTCTGCTGGTGCTTGCATTGATCGGTGTGCTGCCCACGTGGGGTTACAGCAACTCCTGGGGTTATGCTCCAGGCGGCACTGTCGGGCTGATCCTGGTCATCATCATTGTCCTGGTCTTGCTCGGGCGAATCTAACTGCCCCTGCGCGCCAAGTCTTCACGACCGGCGAGATTGTCCCTCGCCGCCTTTCTCATTTTGGTTCAATCAATTTATTCCCTAAGCATCGCGTGATGTGAAAATCTCTCGCTTAGCTGCCCTTGTCGTGGCGTCGCTAATGACCGGTTGCGTCAGCAGCCACAAGCCGGCCCTTGTGTATTACACACCAGCAGTCACTGTCCCCACGCCCACCTCTCAAAGCGACGTGGTCCGTGTCTATCCCGGTCCTGCAGCACCGCTTGCCGTTCGCGCTCGTCGGGATGACAACGAACCCGTACCGCTTGAAACCGCAGACATCGCCATTGCCCGGTCGATCAGCATTGGGTTGAAAAGCGACCCTGACCTGGCAGGGGCATCGAGACGGGTCGAAGCAACCGTCGATGGGGGAGTTGTGACGTTGCGAGGCAAGGTGGCCGCCGAACATGAGCGTGACGAAATCGTGCAAATCGTCTCTAGTGTGCCTGGCGTCAGCCGAGTCGAAGACCACATCGGCGTGGACCTGAGGTAGGTCTTGGGTCTAAACCCCAGTGGCACACGCCGGAGTTACATCCGATATTTTCCCTAACGAAAGAGGAGTAGTTATGAAAATCAAATCAAAATTCACAATTTGGCCGACGCTTGCCGCTTTGGCGCTGGGGATGTTCGCCACCCCTGTTATAGGGCAGCAGCAAGATACCTCGCTAACACAGGCGCAGCGCGCCCATCAGATTATTGGCAAACAGGTCATGAGTTCGGACAATCAGAAAATCGGGACGCTTGATGAGATGGTAGTTGATCTCGAATCTGGTCATATTCTATACGCCGTCGTAGGCGCATCGAACGGTAAAATAGCCGTTGCGCCGGGAGTATTCACCCAAACGACTGGGCCGTCGCTCATGGTAAACGAGACGAAGGCGAAACTCGATGCCGCACCGCAGTTTACCAGCACGATTGCCCAACCCAACCAAATGGGTCAGGCGAGTTTTGTAGCCCAGGTCTGTCAATACTACGGCCAACCGGCCTGGTGGCAGGGCAGCGCGCCGGTCAACCAAGGGTCTTTCCATAACGTGCACCGGTTGACACAGCTCAGCGGCACTCAAGTCAAAGACGTCAATAATACGCCGCTCGGCAAGGTTAGCACAGAGATTGTGGACCTGCCTGCCGGGCGCATTTTGTTCGTCATTCTGGCCCCTGCGTCGCGATTGAACCTGGACAGCAACCTTTACGCTCTGCCGCCCGACGCGTTGACCTTGGCATCGAATCAAAAAACGCTGGTGTCGAACTTGAACCAGCAACAGCTTGCCTCGGCGCCGCACTTCACCAACAGTAGCTGGCCGAATTTTGCGGACCCCGCGTACGCTTCTCAGATTTACCAACATTACGGGAAGCAGGCCTGGTTCCAGGGTGGCGCAAGCCAAGTGCAGCCTACAGGCCGTTAAGAATGCTGCTGAAGCCTTCGCCTGAACTGAGGTGGGCGCAGGCTGATTACAACATTGAGCGGCGATTCAGCCTTCAGGCGGGTCGCCGCTTTCTTTTGTTGACGGGCCTTTTGAGAGAGCCTCATCGAGCAAGTCCTTTTCCTGCGGAGTATAAGAGAGCGCCAGCGCCTGGGCCTGGCCGGCGGGGGTCATTTTTTTCCAGGCCTTCTGAAGCGCATTGATCATCTTGTCCCGGCTGGTCTTTTGGGCCAATTCCCCGAATTGATACTCCATGAAGACCAGGCAAAGGGCGTCTTCGAGCACCCTTCCCTCGGCATCGCGTGGGAAGCCCCGCTTCAAATTCAGAGATTGAACGCGCTCGATAAGCTCCTCAGGGTAGCCGAGTTCCTTGAGGATTTTGCCGGCCTCGAGAGCATGGAATTTTTTGAGTGCCTCGCGCCATTGGAGATAGCCCCGGCGCGTCATCGGATAGGTCTCACGCGGAATGGTCCAGCGGCACAAGTGCTGGCAGCGAGCCGCTAACCGGAGCGCCTCGGAGGCCTGGGGGCACAACCGCAGCACCCACTGGCTTAGCCGCCGCGCATAGAGCAACTCCCGGGGATGCCCTGCCCCTCCCGCCCGCTCGATGTTGGGGTCGCGGCTGTTTTCCTCATCGAACCGGTGCAAAGCCGCCTCAAACCGTTCGCGATTTGGTGTTGGAATTTCCTCGGGCATGGTTGGTCTTATGGCACAAATGGGGTAAGGTGGCAAGGCGATTGGCCGCGCGAGCAGAGTGCAACGCCCTCGGAGGGCTGGTTCCTCAGGGCCAAAAGTTACTTTTTATGAATAAGCCACCATTGAGCGGGCCGCCTTCCCCGGAAGAGTTTCAGCGGCAGCTATCGGAATTTGTCCGCCAGCATCTCCAGGCGGCGAGGGCGATGCCAACCCCGGAAGCTGCAACCGACGGCCCAAATGACACCGGGACCGGCGACAAGGAGCACAAGGCGGACCAATTCGAATTCAACTACAAGCCAAGGGAGATCAAAACCTATCTGGACCGTTTTGTCATCAAACAGGATGAGGCAAAAAAGGTGTTGAGCGTCGCGCTCTGCGACCATTACCACCATGTCCGCTTGGCGCTGGAAGGCAAAGAGTCGCCCAATTATGCCAAGCAAAACATCATTCTCATCGGCCCTACCGGTGTGGGCAAAACATTCCTCATCCGCAATGCAGCCGACCTGATCGGAGTGCCCTTCGTGAAAGCGGACGCGACCAAGTTCTCCGAAACGGGCTACGTCGGAGGGGATGTCGAAGATATGGTCCGGGACCTGGTGCGCCTGGCGGAGGGGGATGCGGCCCGCGCCCAGTATGGGATTATTTACATTGACGAGATCGACAAAATCGCCGCCGCAAGCAACGCGGGTGGCCGAGACGTCAGTGGCCGGGGTGTTCAGACCAACCTGCTCAAGTTGATGGAAGAAACCGAGGTGCCCGCCCGGTCGCCCAATGACATCGCCGGACAAATCCAGGCCATGATGGACTTCACCCAACGCGGGAAGAAGCCCCCTGCGACCATCAACACCAAACATATCCTTTTTATCGTCAGCGGCGCATTCGGGGGTCTTGAGAAGATCGTCCACCACCGCCTGCGCCAGGCGACAATCGGCTTCGCGGCCAAAGAGCGCCCGCCGGACAACGCCGCCGAGGTGCTGGCTCAATCGCAGACCCGTGACTTCATCGAGTTCGGCTTTGAGCCGGAGTTTATTGGGAGGCTGCCTGTGCGGGTGGTCTGCCAGTCGCTGAATGTCGAGGACCTGTTTCTGATCCTGAAGAATTCCGAAGGCAGCATTATCCGCCAATATGAACAGGATTTCGCCGCCTACGGCATTGAAGTGCTCTTCTCCGATGAAGGGCTGCGCCGGATAGCCGAGCGGGCCCAGGGCGAACAGACCGGCGCGCGGGGGTTGATGACGGTCTGCGAGCGCACCTTTCGCGACATCAAGTTCGAGCTGCCTTCCTCGAAGGTAAAGCGCTTCGTTGTTACTCGTGAACTGGTCGATAATCCAGCCGCCGAATTGGCCAAGATTCTGTCCGACCCGCGCCAGGAGGAACGGATTGTCGCCAAACAACTGGTCGAGGAGTTTGCGCGCCGGTTCCAGGAGAATCATGGGATGAAGATCACTTTCACCAGCGCAGCGGCTGACCTGTTGGTCCAGGAGGCGCTCGATAAAGGCCAATCCGTTCGCGACCTGTGCGCCCGGCGCTTCAAAGATTTTCACTTCGGCCTCAAGCTCCTGGCCCAAAACTCCGGCAAACAAGAGTTCGTCCTGGACACCGACGCCGTGGGCAACCCGGACAAGGTACTCAGCGAGTGGGTGGTGGCCAGCTACCGTGGCGAGCCGGACAAACCGGCCCCGGAAAAGCCATCCGAGAGCCAACCCGAGAGCCGCTGAGATGCTTGTTTGTTAGACGCCTTCGAGCTCGGCTTTGCGGGAGAGGAAATTCAACAAATCCTCCACTAACGGATGAGGGACTCAATCGGGGTATTAACCCAGCGACAACAGTTAAGAGCCTGCTTTAAAAATAGCCTCTTATTGAGGCGGCGCGTTTGAGGTTCCGCCGGATTCAACCTGCACTTGCTGGTCCAACATCGATTTAAACAGAGAAAAGCGCCGGACGATGTCATTGTAAGAAACGTAGAGCATGAAAGAAATCAGGAGCGCGGCAAAAACGGTGGTGGCGTATTGTTGAATCTGAGGGCTTAAAGGCCGTCCGCGAAGCTTTTCGAGCATGGCCATGGCGATATGGCCTCCATCGAGCACGGGCAAAGGCAGGAGATTGAGTATCGCCAGGCTGATATTGAGCAAGACCATGAACTTCAAGGCCAGGCGGTAATCGGTTTTTAATTCGATAGCGAGCATGGCCAGGATGCCGGGCGGCCCGCTGAGGTCCTTGACCCCAACACCCGTCTGCCGGGAATGGAACAGGGCGCCAATGGTATCGAAGGTCTGCCCACAAACCTGCGCCACAAGCCGCCAGGGGGGCGGTCCGGGTTTTTGCACGTCATAAACGCTGAGGGCGTTTGGGCCGATCAGGATGCCCAGCATACCGGCTTTTTTCTCCGAGTTAAGCCTGGGCGTCACGGTGATGGACAGGCGCCGCTTCCCCCGCCTGATCTCGATAAGAGTGGGCTGGCCTGGGTGTTTTTGAATCAGGTTGACCAATTGCTGCTGGCCCAGCACAGGCACCCCGGCAAACGAAATGATTTCATCGCCCTTTTTCAATCCCGCTTCTTGGGCCGCGCTGCCGGCCATGACCTCGTCGATGACGGGATGGTCGCTTGGCTCCAGATTCAGGATTTTAAGGTCCAGCTCGGGATTCATTTTCGCCGTCAGCAGATACGTGGTCCGCACACCATGGCGTTCGATAGTCACCGGAAGGACATTGGTCGGCGCCATCGCCGCCGTCATTTGCGCATCTTCCCACGAGGTCACCGCTTTCCCATTCACCGCGACAATGCGATCACCGGGACGAATACCCAGCCGCGCTTCGGGTGACCCAGCTTCGACACCGCCGATGATGGCGGGATTAACGCGCACGGGAAGTCCCACAAAATAAATCGCCGTTGCCAGCACAAAGGCAAAAACTCCATTCATCACCGGTCCTGCCAAAGCGACCACGATTTTTGACCAGGGCGAAACGTTGGGAAGTTTTTCGCTTGTCTCGCTTTTGCCCTCGATCATTTCCGAAGTAAGCATTTGGGGCAGTTCGACAAATCCCCCTGCGGGGATGAGCCGCCAGGCATAATTGACTCCATCGCGTCTCCAGCCAAAGAGCTTGGGGCCGAAGCCGATGGAAAAGCCCTCGACTTTCAGGCCGCGGCGGCGGGCGACCCAGAAATGGCCAAATTCATGCACAAACACGGATGCGCCGAAGAGCAGCACGACCGCCACAATCACGTAGAGCCATTCAAGAATATGCATGCGTGCAACAATGTTCGTTCGGAGCGGGCCGCGCTCAAAGCCGGTTTGGGGAGAATCCGGTGGCCCCCGCCCCTCCCAACATGGCCGAGCGAAGCCGGGATTGCAAATGCGCAGGACTGTTGCAGCCTGTTTTAAGCCGGCAACTTTCGGTAAGTAATGCTTTTCGCGTGACGAGTGTCAACCGCTCCCGGGAGCGGTTGCGATCGGTTGCGATTGCTAAACGTCGCTATGGCGAGAGGAGGGTAGCGACGACTTTGGTGGTCCATTGGCCGCGATTGGCAAGGTAAGCGCCCCGCATCCAGACTACCAAAAGGCGGGCGTCTTTCCACGAGGGCAGGAGTGGCCGGAGGTTATCCATTGTGGAATTGGCGGTGATGGGAGTCCAGGCCCAGGATTGGCCGCCATCAGGAGTTTTGCCGAGGAACAGCTCGTGATGGCGCAATCCATCGGCCCGGCTGATGAGCGGTTCTCCGGTGCGCGGGTCGGCGTCTGTGGAGATGCAGAGGGTGCTGGTATTTTGGGGGTCGATTGAGCCCAGGCCGGTGTAATCGTCCTCGCCCGCGTAAAGGCGTTTGCCCGCGAACGCGATTTGAGATTCGCGCCAACGGGCGCCGTCCCAGCGCCCGTAGTGGAAGCGATGGTCCATACCGCCCCGGCCCGGAGGCAGGCCGGCCCCGTCCACCTGCACCGTGAAGAGCACGATAGGGCGCTGGTGCTTGTCCAGTTCGATGTCGCACATCCAGGCGACATTCGAGGGACCGCCCTGATAGAGGCGCGTCAGGTCCCACGGATGGACAAGTGTATTGGTGGAAGTCGAGAGCACGGCGACAAAGGAGCCGTCGGTGCGATAGATTTTTCCGCTGCGGATGAACCCGTGATAGAGGCTATTGTCAAAATTGCGCGGGTGGTCCTCGGTGGCGACGAAGTGGATGGTGTCGCGCCCGTTGCAGGCGTATTTGGTATAGGGACTGTAGCCGTGGCGCCCATCAAAGAGCTTTCCTCCGTAAGTCCAACTGCGTCCGCCGTCATTGCTGAAGAGGTAGTTGGGGTCTTCGGAGACACCGCGGTGGAAAAGGTAAATACGGTTCGCCTCGGCGCTCAAGAGCATGGGATTGCAGTAGGTGAAGTTGTCGCCGCGCCAATTGCCCTTAACGCCGGGGGTGGTCATTTCGACTTCGGGGTCCCAAGCATTGGGGGCACCCAGGCGCGTGGAAATGCGGAACCAGAAGCGCGGTTCCTGGTTGTGCCTGGAATAAGCGGCCAGGTAACGTCCGTCCGGCAGGACAAGCAAACCCGGCGCAGCGTGATCGTCCTGTTCGAGGTGCTCATGAAGCAGGACGTGCTGAACGGTGCGGCTCTTGAGACTCAGCACGGAGAGTTCAACGTTGCCCCAGCCGGCGGCATCCGAATTTGTGAAACTGCCGTTGGCGCGCACTGAACCGACCAGCAGGCGGCCACGGTCCACAATCGCGCGTTTATCCATAAACCAGGACCACGCGCCATTATCATTGAGCAGGATGAGGGCACCGCTGACGTAGTTGGTTGAGCCCGAGGCGGGCGAAGTGGCAGAAAGGGTGGGTTGCGCAGTGGCCAGCACAAGAACCAATGCGCCGGCCAACCAATTGCGGACCTTTGTGGTTTCGAATGTTTGCAGCATGAGCGGGTTTCAAGAGTGTGCCCAGGCGCCTTTAAAAAAGCTAGCTTCGGGTTTCGGCTTCCAGCGGACTTCGCGCCTGAACCTGATGCGCCGGAGCCGGTAATATCGGGGTCGCGTAGCACTTTTCATCACTAAAAACCTGTGCCGTTTAGACGACACTGGAATCCCCCACCGACACCGTCATCTACCGCTCCCGGCTCAACGCCAAGATCAACCGCAACTTCGAGTCTTCAGCGCCACCGACTTCTTGGCGGCCATTACGCAGCATATTCCCGACAAAGGCGTGCAACTGGTCCGCTACTACGGCTGGTACAGCAATAAGATGCGCGGCATCCGCCACCGCGGGGTGGCTGCCGCGTCAGTGGCGCGCCGGCCCGGCTTGTCCCCGCCCCCGCCTTTGAAGCTGCCCTCCAAAAAGTGGCGCGACCTGATCCTGCGCGTCTGGCATGTCGATCCGCTCCGTTGTCCGGTCTGCCAGCATGAAATGCGAGTGCTGTGCGTCATTGACGACCCCCGCGTCGTCGAGAGAATCCTGCGTCACCTGGGCGTTTGGCACGACCCGCCGGCTCGCCCTCCGCCGGCGGCGTCCGCAGGCCCCTGGACCTATGAGGCCTGCCTAGACGTGGACCCGACGCCCGATTACGAAAATGTCCTGACCGACTGAACTGGGTTTGCCGAAACACCAGCCTCCGAATCGGTGTCGTTGCGTCAGGCACTTTTTGGGCCCTCTGGCCGCTCAACCACGCTCCTGCCGTCCTGCCACCCCAATTCCACCCGCTTTCGGAGCCGCTTCAGACGCTAAAGTGCGCTTCTGCCTTGACAACTGCCGCCGGTTGGCTTTATGGTTTCCTCACCAGTGGCGGAAAATGCTCGAAAATGCGCCCGGACACAGAAAAACCAATTCTCCCTCACCCCGCGCAGCGTACAAAACAATTCGCGTGCCAAAAAGCAATTTCCTTTCAATTTCAATTTTCAATAACGAACATTTCAACTTTGGCGGAGCGCTCGCACCGCTGACGATGACGGCTTTTATCACGCTGGAGCAACTGGCGGTCTTTCTTGCCCCCCTGGAAGCGGTTGCTTCGGATCATACGCGGATACGGCGGCGGTGAAGCCCGTCCACAGGACAACCCCAAAGAGGATGCCAGCAAGATGCCTCCTTGCATTTCGTCGAATGGTTTGCTCGAACATCGAGGCGCTAACGGCCTGCCATTTTCCATCCACGGAAATTTCGACGGTTTGATCTTGAACACGAACCGCTACCGGTTTGCCCTTCAACATCAACACAACATTAAGCGTAATCGCGACCACGAAAGCAATTGCCCATAGAGTTTGAACCCACGATGGCGCAGTCCTTAACGACCATTTAAACCTGTGCGTGATTAGCCCGATTATTATCCCTGCGGCGATGCAAACGAGCAAATTCACCCACGTCATTTTTTCCAGGATTGTGTCGAGGCGCGCCAAAAATGCGGGGCTCAAGTTCCACGCAAAAAAGGTGCATCCATACATCACCAAAATGGCCAGCATGAGGGCCGCAAACGAGCAAACCACGATAGTAGCAATACGTTCTGGTAAGATCATAATCAATGCCCTGTTCCCCACGCTCGGCGCACCCAATATGCGCCGAACAGTAAAGCCAAGGAAA